>JBFIXY010000209.1:0-3815 GCA_041605655.1 Planococcus sp. (in: firmicutes)
AGGGGCTGGTAAAACGACCACTTCCGGGAAGCTCGCCAGCTTGCTGCGCAAAAAAAATAATCGTAAGCCGCTATTGGTGGCGGCCGATGTCTATCGTCCAGCCGCTATTCAGCAGCTTGAGACAATCGGCAAGCAATTGTCTTTGCCGGTATTTTCAAAAGGCACGGACATGTCTCCTGTGGAAATCGCGCGACAAGCGATCGAATTCGCAAAACAGGAACATATGGACACGGTCATCATCGATACTGCCGGTCGACTTCATGTTGACGAAGCATTGATGCAGGAATTGAAGGATATCCGTGCGATTAAAGAGCCGGAAGAAATCTTCCTTGTAGTGGATGCCATGACTGGACAAGACGCTGTAAACGTCGCACAGAACTTCAATGAAGCCATTGGCATCACTGGCGTAGTGCTGACGAAGCTAGATGGCGATACACGTGGTGGTGCGGCGCTTTCGATCCGTTCTGTTACCCAAAAACCGATTAAATACGTCGGAATGGGCGAGAAAATGGATGCGTTGGAACCGTTTTACCCGGAACGCATGGCTTCACGAATTCTCGGTATGGGAGATATGCTGTCGCTGATTGAAAAAGCGCAGTCGAACGTCGATGAAGAAAAAGCGAAAGAGCTGGAAGAGAAATTCAGAACTTCCTCGTTCACATTCGATGATTTCTTGGACCAGCTGTCCCAAGTGAAACAGATGGGGCCGCTCGATGAGATTCTGAAAATGCTGCCTGGCGCGAATAAAATCAAAGGCTTGGAAAATGCCAAAGTTGATGAAGGTCAAATGGTGCGTGTTGAAGCGATTATTCAGTCGATGACAACGCAAGAAAAAACGACGCCTGAGATCATGAACTCAAACCGGAAAAAACGTATTGCAAAAGGTTCAGGAACGACAATTCAGGACGTTAATCGCCTGTTAAAGCAATTTGAAGACATGAAAAAGATGATGAAGCAAATGTCCGGCATGGGCCAAAAAGGCAAGAAAAAAATGTCGATGCCAGGCTTGGATTCGCTTTTCAAATGATCTTTTTCGCAAGAATTTATGCGTAAAAACGCAGCGCATCACTGCTGCAGCAAAGAAATTTGCAGGTGTTAAGAAAAAATACTTTACAAACTATTTAAAGCTTGATAATATAATATCTTGTGTGAAACTATTCGGAGGTGCTTTAAGAAATGGCAGTAAAAATTCGCTTGAAACGTATGGGAGCTAAAAAATCTCCTTTTTACCGTATTGTAGTAGCTGACTCACGTGCTCCACGTGACGGCCGTCAAATCCAAACAGTGGGTACTTACAACCCGCTAACAGTTCCAGCTGAAGTTAAAATTGACGAAGAATTAGCGTTGAAATGGCTTCACGATGGTGCTAAACCATCTGACACAGTTCGCAACTTGTTTTCTCAAAACGGCATTATGGAGAAATTCCATAACGAAAAATTAAGCAAGTAAGGGAGTTTTTCTTATGAAGCAGCTGATTGAAACTATTGTGAAACCGTTAGTCGATCATCCGGACGAAGTTCGCGTCATTACTGACGAAAATGCAAGCCGTGTTGTCTACAAGCTTTCCGTGCATCCAGAAGATACAGGGAAAGTCATCGGGAAACAAGGACGCGTCGCGAAAGCGATTCGCTCCGTCGTGTATTCAGCAGCTGGGAATCATCATAAGAAGAAAACTTACGTCGATATTGTGGATTAGCAAAAAAGGGAGGAGCCTAGGTTCCTCCCTTTTTTGTCAGTAAAAACAGAAACTGAAAGGATGTTTTATTGCGTGGAATGGTTTAATGTAGGCAAAATCGTCAACACTCACGGGATCCTTGGAGAAGTTCGTGTGCTGTCGCGCACGGATTTTCCGGAAGAGCGCTTTGCGGTCGGTATGAAATTGGGCTTGTTCAAAAAAGACGAAAAGAAACCAATCATGGTGACAATTGCGAGTCATCGCCAGCATAAGAATTTTGAATTGCTGACGTTTGAAGGCTATCCAAATATTAATTCAGTAGCCGAATTCAAAGACAGCTACTTGCGCATCGCAGAACATGATTTAACAGAACTCGAAGAAAACGCGTATTACCACCATGAAATTCTTGGCTGTGAAGTATATTCGACAGAAAACGAACTTCTTGGGAAAGTGACAGAGATTCTAGAAACAGGCGCGAATGATGTGTGGGAAGTAACGCCGGAGACAGGCAAAAAACATTACATTCCATATATTGAAGATGTGGTCAAAGAAATAGATATAGATGAAAAGAAAATCGTCATCGAACCGCTGGAAGGTTTGTTGAACACATGAACATAAATGTCATTTCTCTTTTTCCGCCAATGTTCGAAGGGGTTTTCAACCAATCGATCATGAAAAAAGCTCAAGCCAAAAATGCGGTTAAATTAGACGTAGTGGACCTTCGTGAGTTCGCGGACAATAAACGCCAAGTTGATGATTATCCTTTCGGTGGCGGAGCGGGAATGGTTTTGAAACCGGAGCCGATGTTCAACGCAGTTGAATCGCTGATTACGGATAAAAAACCTCGTGTGATTTTAATGTGCCCTCAAGGTGAGCGCTTTACGCAGAAAAAAGCGGAAGAGCTTGCGCAGGAAGAAGATTTGATCTTCATCTGCGGCCATTATGAAGGCTACGATGAACGAATTCGCGAACATCTCGTGACAGATGAGATTTCCATCGGTGACTTTGTCTTGACGGGCGGAGAACTCGCTGCGATGACAGTAATCGATAGTGTGGTCAGGCTGCTTCCTGGGGTCCTTGGGAATGCTGATTCATCTATTAAAGACTCTTTCTCGACCGGTATGCTTGAACACCCGCAGTACACCCGTCCGGCTGATTTCAGAGGGTGGCAGGTGCCGAGCGTTTTAACTTCCGGAAATCATGCGAAAGTTGATCAATGGCGCGAAGAGCAAGCATTGAAGCGTACGCTAGACCGTCGCCCGGATCTCCTTGAGCAAATGGAGCTATCCAAAGAGCAGCAAAAGATAATCGATAACTTGAAAAGTAAGAACAATAAACCAGAATAGCTCTTGCAAAACGGCATGTTCAGTGGTACTATGGAGAATGTACTTTTATGTGAAGTACAGGATCACGGTGTTCCGCTGCAGCAGCAATTGTGTGCAAGAGCATCTGTAGAAGGAGAGAAAAAACATGCAAAACATTATTGCAGACATTACTAAAGATCAACTTCGTACAGACCACCCGGACTTCCGTCCAGGAGATACTGTCCGTGTACACGTGAAGGTCGTTGAGGGAACTCGCGAACGTGTTCAGTTATACGAAGGAGTTGTAATCGGTCGCCGTGGAGGCGGAATCAGTGAATCATTCACAGTCCGCAAAATCTCTTATGGTGTTGGTGTTGAGCGTACATTCCCTGTACACACGCCGAAGATTGCACAACTTGAAGTTACTCGTCGTGGTAAAGTTCGTCGTGCGAAATTGTACTACTTGCGCAACCTACGCGGTAAAGCAGCACGTATCAAAGAAATTCGATAAGATTGTACTAGTGAAAGAGGGCGAATGCGCCCTCTTTCTTTTTTGCGTTTTAAATGGATGTTGAAGTAAAAAAGCGCCATTACCATTCATGCTTCCAGCGCTTGTCGGAGCTAAACGGCCACCTTCGCTTTTCTATATGTCTAGCTGCGGCGCCTAGCCCCTCGGGTCTTAAGTCGTCTTGGCTGTGCGGCACAGAACGCCGCTTCGCCAATTCGCCTTAAGCCTTTCGTGGCTAGACAGGCGCCTTCGCTTTTCTTTATGTCCAGCTGCGGTGGCCAGCTCCTCGAGACGCTTCAGCATGAACAGCAATGGCAAAGAGCGCCAT
>JBFIXY010000210.1:0-3789 GCA_041605655.1 Planococcus sp. (in: firmicutes)
CGTTCCTGGCTGCAAATCTGACAGCAGCGGAACCAATAAAACGATGAGGTAATACCATAATACACTTTTCGGCAACCTCATATCTCGAAATGGTGGAAATTTTGGAACGTCCGTACCCAGCCGCTTCAAAATCGGCAGGAGAATCAACAACAACACCCATACCGTTATAAATACGAAGAGTATAAGAAGCGCTGGCAATACCGTCTCAAAGGAGAACATGATTTGGCTGATAAACTTATCGTAATCCACGCCAGTAGCCCCGAAACGTTCCATCAACGCGCCTGTCTGTTTATACGACAACTCCATCGCCGTCATCATCTCTTTGATTACATTGATGCCGAATAACCAAATCGAAGCCACGTATTGCAGCATGACTGAAAACAGGAGCACGATGCCTGAACCCATGAACATGAAGAGCTTGCTTTTCTTGTAATAAATCGACAAGCCAATCATCACGCCAAGCGGCACATGAATCAGCGCGAGCGGCAACGCCAGCAGCCCGCCAATCAAGAACGCCAAAATAAGGTTCACCGTTGCGAAAAGCGCGGAAGCTTTCCAATCATACTTCGCGCTGTACCAAGCAATGGGAAGCGCTAAAAAGAGCGTCGTTATTGCATTTAAAAGAGGCACATAAACCGAGATAGCCAAAAGCACTGTAAACACTGCGGCCATCATTGCGCCATTCGTCAATTTTCTTGTTTGTAAATTTTGCATTCGTGTGAGTTTCCCCTTCTTTCGGGTTTATTTCATCCTTGTAATTGTATCATGATTACCGAACCTGAACAAAAGAAGGAAACGCCCGCGTTTAGACACAGCCACTTACAGAGTCATGAAAACAAATGCCGATATTCCGCAAAACAGCCCCGCTAAAACATATGCTCCTGCCTCGCTACGCTTGCTTCGGCGCAAAGATACGGCCAAACTGCTTTCAGCCATATCTTTCCTGCCAGAGTCAGAGCTATTTTGCTCCATTCCTATTATGATCTAAATAAGCGGAATGTACTTTTAAAGTATAATTCTATTATCTATATTGCTGAAATCCAAGGTTCATATATTACGTATTCTTAATGAATTATTTATGTGGTAGGCTATTGCTTATGAGAGGTGATTATTGTGTCTTTAACACACGAATTCGGGCTAATCGATAACATTAATAATCAGACAGATTTCGAAGGGTATAATCCAGAGAAGTACAATTGTATTTCGGTGGACGATGAACTTATTGAAAGGCTTTTTGAAAATTTATTTATAATGAAAACGTATTTTCATTCACTAAATCGTCCAGAATTTGGTTTAGCCTATTGGGGAGTAACGCTTATTCCACCTAATTCATTGTCATTATTTTATGATGTCGTCACTTCATCAAAGGAATTTGAAAATTCTGGGGAACTTAAAGAATTGGCTTTAAAAATTCAACAGGCAATAAAAGAAATGAAACACATGATCCACTATGGAGTTTAAATTTCGTAAGGATCTTTAGTTAATTTTCACAATAGGTTCAGATGATTTTCTAATAAATATCAACAGACCAGTTCAATAGAGCTTTAATTAAAGAGCCGTTCGCCGAAGCGAACGGCTTTTCATATTGGGCTTTAGAACTTGGATCAAAGCGATACTTCTTAACCAATGCCAGTTAAACTCAGCCCAATGCCTATTGACTCTCTTCAATGCGCGTTAAATTCAAGATATTTTTCGATATCGTAGCAATATCGCCTGTTAATGGACAGACCTTTTCTCAGAAATTAGATAAGTACACTAAGAAACTACAGAACTCGCTATCTTAAAGGTCTTTGTTCAAAGAACTAGTTCACTATTTAGAACACCCTTTGAATGAAGCGGAAGGCAGCGACTCCAGCGGGAACAGCCTAAGCTGAAGGCCCCGCAGGAAGCGAGGTTTGAAAAACCTCGTTTGCGACGAGGAGACTGAAGCTAGGCCCGCGGAAAGCGTCTGCCTGAAGCGAAATGAAAAGGACTTCAAAAAATTTCTAAATAAAAAAAGACCGGTTTCCCGGTCTTTTCGAAAATTATCTTTCTTCAGCTACGAATGGTAGAAGTGCCATGATACGTGAGCGTTTGATAGCGATTGTCAACTTACGTTGCCATTTAGCGCTAGTGCCTGTAACACGACGTGGCAAGATTTTTCCTCTTTCAGAAATGAATTTCTTCAATAGGTCAGTATCTTTATAATCGATGTGCGTGATGTTGTTTGACGTAAAATAACAAACCTTTTTACGCTTTTTGCCTCCGCGACGTGGTGCCATATCGAATTACCTCCTTTTTGTTGGATTTTAGACGCTAGTTCCAGCGTTTCTTAGAATGGCAGATCGTCGTCCGATACTTCGATCGGGCCGCTGCCGCTTGAGAACGGATCCTGGTCTACGCGTGTATAGTTTTGTTGGCTTGGTTGCTGACTTGGGTTCGGCGATTGGTTCTGCTGATAGGACGGCTGTTGGCCTTGTGAACGGTCTGCACCCGATCCAGAACTTTTCGGTTCTAGGAATTGGACGCTGTCTGCCACGACTTCAGTCGTATAGACGCGCTTCCCGTCTTGTCCCTCGTAGCTTCCAGTTTGAATGCGGCCTTCTACGCCAGCCAGGCTTCCTTTTTTGAGGAAGTTTGCTGTGTTTTCAGCTTGTTTGCGCCAAACAGTACAATTGATAAAATCAGCTTCCTTCTCACCTTGCGCATTGGAGAATGTCCGGTTTACAGCAAGTGTAAAACGAGCAACCGCCGCACCGCTTGGCGTGTAACGAAGGTCTGGATCTTTTGTCAGTCTTCCGACTAAAACAACTCGGTTAATCATCAGAATTCAACCTCCTTCAAAGTCAATATTTTTAAGGCTGTCGTCTGTTGCTTACGCTTCTTTGCGTACAGCAATATGACGGATAATGTCTTCGTTAATGTTCGCAAGACGTGTGTATTCGTTGATAGCTTCAGAACCAGCGTTTACTTTTACGATCTGGTAGAAACCTTCACGCAAATCGTTGATTTCGTAAGCTAAACGACGTTTACCCCACTCTTTCGACTCGATGATTTCAGCACCGTTTGTAGTTAGGATGTCGTTAAAACGCTCAACTAGAGCTTTTTTAGCTTCCTCTTCAATTGCAGGCTGAATGATATACATTAATTCATATTCTCTCATCGTGTTGTCACCTCCTCATGGACTTGGGCCCTGCTGATTCCAGCGGGCAAGGAGCAAGCAATTCATATTATTACTCACATCAATGTATTGTATCACGTTTGGAATGCCGCCGCAAGCATGTTTTTAACCAAGGCTTGCGCTATACTTTAGGCAACTGACCAAAGGAAGTGATGTTGTGGAACCGATCCGCGTCATTGAATTGGATATTAAAGAAATCGCCCCAAAAGCACTGTGGGCAAATGCATGGCTCTTGGTGTTTGCTGCCGCGGCTTATCATTTACTTACCGCACCGTTGTCCTTCAATTTTTCTTGGTGGGCGATTTTGTTTTTCGTGGCGGGCTATATTATGTTAATCGTGCTCCATGAATTTTTTCATTTGCTCGGCTTTGTCATTTTTGGCAAAGTGCCGCTTTCATCGCTCGATTACGGCTTTGACTTGGACATGGGCATCGCGTATGCCACCACAACTATTGCCATGCCGAACAAAGCCATGAAAAAAGCGTTGTTGCTGCCTTTCTGGATGACAGCTTTTATCCCGGCGATAATCGGCTTTTGGATAGAAAGTCAAACGCTCGTCTTGTTGGCTGCCATGCTCGCCGCAGGTGCATACGGCGATTTCTATATGTACCGCGTGCTGCGAAAAGAAC
>JBFIXY010000211.1:0-3768 GCA_041605655.1 Planococcus sp. (in: firmicutes)
CATCAAGAATTGCTGGCGCATCGCGGTTTGTACCATAAAATGTATTTGCTCCAAAATGGCATCGTCGAAACGGTGAAATAACAACATGAGGCGGCTCCGGCCGCCATTTTTAATTCTTAAACTCAACCGGAAATCGACCAGAAATCAAATCTGGGCTTCTAGAAAAATAAATGTACAAAACTACATAAGGGTTTATGAAATAAAAAATCAAAACCGTAACAAGAAGAGTTCAAAAATCAGCAAAAAATACATCGAGGAGGGCGAGAACCTTTTGTCCACAAAGATGTCACAGGCAAAGAGGCAGTGTTGCGCTGAGGAATTTGGTAAGATGGAAAGAGCATACTAAAGGAGTGACGTTTCGTGGGGACCGATATCAATTTATTTCTGGCGTTTGGCGCGGGATTCCTAAGCTTTATATCTCCGTGTACATTGCCTTTATATCCAGCATTCCTTTCTTACATTACCGGAATGACGTTAGACGAAATTAAGAACGACAAAAAGACCATGCAGCGCCGAGGCATGTTCCACACGCTCTTTTTCTTACTTGGCTTTTCAACAATATTCATCGCACTCGGCTTCAGTACTTCGCTATTCTATGAATGGTTCTTACGCTACGATGATTTGATCCGCCAAATGGGCGCGATTTTCATCGTCATCTTCGGACTGATCGTAGTTGGCGTTTTCACACCGCAGTTTTTGATGAAAGATCGAAAGTTCGCTTTTAAAAACCGACCGGGTGGGTTTATCGGCACATTTGTTATCGGTCTCGCGTTTGCAGCGGGATGGACGCCTTGTACTGGACCGATTACCGCGGCGATTTATGCGCTGGCAGCGACCAACCCAGGGTCAGGTATTTGGTACATGATTGCTTACGTTTTAGGTTTCGGGATCCCATTCTTCGTGCTTTCGTTCTTTGTGGCTCAGACCGGCTGGCTGCGCCGCAATAGCCAAAAGATCATGAAAGCGGGCGGCTATATCATGATTGCTGTCGGCATCTTGCTTTTCTTTGACGGAATGACGTATATTATACGTATCCTTAGCCCATTCTTTGGAGACTTCCAAGGATTTTAATTCAATAAGCAGGTGGAAAAAATGAAACAACCAATTCACGAAGAATCACAGCATAAAGCAGAGGAGGGGCCGCATGTTAGATCTGATTTCGCCTGAGCTGATGCTGATTGTGACAACGGTCGGCGCTGCCGGTATGGGGATTTTAGCCATGTTCGTGCGCTCCAAGGCCGCTAAAAAGCCAGCCTCAGCCAAAAAAATCATCTTGCCGCCGTTGTTCATGTCGACCGGTGCACTGATGTTCATCTTTCCGTTTTTCCGGGTAGCGCCCATGCAGATTTTTGAAGCCTTACTCGTGGGCATGCTGTTTTCAACGGTGCTCATCTGGACTTCGAAATTCGAAGTGCGCGACGGTGATATCTATTTAAAAAAATCGAAGGCATTTGTCTTTATCTTAATCGGCTTGCTGCTGGTACGTTTAATCGGCAAAGTGATCTTGAGTGCGACAATCGATATCGGCGAACTCGGCGGCATGTTCTGGATCTTGGCATTCGGCATGATCGTTCCATGGCGCCTCGCAATGTTCCTGCAATTCAAGAAACTGCAAGACAAAACAGAAAACGCTGTTCCTCAATAGAGGACAGCGTTTTTTGTTTCATTTCTGCATAAAAAAGCACCACCGCGAGGCATTTCTGCTATGTACTCGTCCAATTTAGTCGGATTTTTCGATAAAGTCTTCTATCCATTGATAATCCACAGGGCCATTGACAATCAGGTATTGATCTTCACCAATAAGGACCACATCGTTTTCAATTAAGGAAGGTAAGGTAAGTCGTTCGTCTACATACTCAAGTTGAAAAACGAATTGTTCATCAGTATATTTGGAAGTGATTTTTTTTGTGCCTATTTTCTTTACTTTGTATTGATGGAAAAAACCGATCAGTTCTTGAATCGATTCTGGATTATTAACGATGTGATTGAGTTGCTCCGCATCGTCTAGAGATTGCTTTCGATAAGAAACTTCTTCAATTTCCTCAACATCCAATACATCAACCAGTTCTTTCACTTGATAGTTATTCATTCTAATACTGGTAAAGACGAGTACAGCAAGTAGCATTATGCCTATTGAATAAACTAATTTCGCTAGAATGCGACTCACCTCCAGTATTATTAGAATTTATTACAAATTCTCTATATAGTATATCCTAATTATTAATCAAGCATAATCACTTTTAAAAATAAACTTTCGATTAAGAAATCTTACTAAACGCTAAAAAGCTGTTCCTCGGTGATGAGGAACAGCTTTTTTAGCGTTCAAAATATTGTTCGTATGGATTTACGTCGATTTGCATTTCCGCTAGTTTTTTGCGCAGAAATTTATGGTCGCGCTTTGGTGTTGCTAAGATATACCCGCGGATGATGTGTTCGACTTGAATCGACTTCACTTTTTCATCCAACAAAATCTGTCCGATGCGTCCCGCGATTTTTTGTTTCGCGACGGGGCGGAACAAATCCGGAACCGGCTGCACCAATTCGTTCAACAACGCTTTTTCCTCGGTGCCCCATAAATGTATGGTTTTGTCGACATAGTATTCTTCCCAATTTAAATCCGAAAGTCCATCTTTTTTCGGAATGGACTTGAGGAATTTGCGGAACATGAAGAATCCGCCAATCGCAAACAATCCGACCATCACCACGACCCAAAAAAGGATAAACCATAAAAACCAGCCATCTAATGCCACATTGTTCACCTCTTTTATTCGTACCTTCATCCATTATAGAAGGAATTCTGAAAAAATTCATTAAAAAGGTGTCCTCTTTTCGCATTTGTGTCTATATAGCGAATGAAAGGAGGTGATCGACATGGCAGTAGGAGAATTTAAGAGTGCGAGCATTCGTTGCACGTTGGACAACGGCGTCGACAGCGAAGGCAAAACAATCAAGAAAGTGAAAGCGTACCACAACGTAACAGACGCGGCGGGCGCCAATGAAATTTTGGCAGCGGCAAACGTGTTAACAGGATTCGGCACAAAGCCGTTGATGTTCCTGGAAAAACAAACAGCTCAGAACATTTACGCATAATAAACGAATAGGGGGAAACAGAAATGGCGAAAACATTGGAATTGATATTTGAGACGGGGGCTGGCAAAGACGTAACATTGTCGGTTGAAGACCCGCGAGAAAATCTGACGCAGCAGGAGCTCCAGTCCGGTATGCAGACGATTATCGAACAAAACATTTTCCACGTGCAAGGCTCAGCGTTAACACTCGCTAAAGCAGCACGCATCGTGGAACGCAACGTCTTTGACTATGAAGTTTAAAACAGTATAACCAATTGAGCTCTCCTGCAAGGGGGAGCTTTTTTAATGGAAGCGAGGGGAGAAGGATGGATGAGTGGATGCGATTGATCCAAGAGGTGGGATTCCCGATATTTGTATCGTTTTACCTGATGCACCGTGTGGAGTCCAAGCTTGTAGCGATTCATGACGCGTTGATCACGATGAAGGTCTCTTAGGTTCACGATTTTTGCGTGAGCTAATGCAGCTGATCCGTATAGTAGAAAATGGCCTCATAAGAAACTTCAGATTCTTCACTGGATCTGAAGTTTCAGACTGTAGGCAAAGTCTTGTGAAATGAATATCAGTGTATAACCTCCAAGCGGGCTGGCCACTTCGCTTTCCGTGGGCTCAGCTTCAGCCTCCTCGTCACTAAAAACATTGCTCCTGCATCGCTACGCTAGCTTCGTCGCAAAGGTTCGAC
>JBFIXY010000212.1:0-3754 GCA_041605655.1 Planococcus sp. (in: firmicutes)
GGTGTTATGGCCCAAGCCAAAAATGGTCAAAGATGTTCCATCTACCGCAATCGAACCTTTCATCATCATGTACTTCATGAGTTCCGGTTTGACTTCGATCGATTTGGTCACCGCATTTGCCTCTTTTTTGACTGAACGGATTACACCGACGCCATCAATATGGCCGCTGACAAAATGGCCGCCGAACCTGCCATTTGCAGACATAGCGCGTTCAAGGTTGACTTTCGAACCGCTTTTCAGGCTCGATAACGTAGACGATTTGACCGTTTCTGGGATGACATCGACCGTAAAGGTATTATGCGTCATCGTCGAAACCGTCAGGCACACGCCATTGATGGAGATGCTGTCTCCGCGCTTGGCATCCTCTAGCACGAGCGAACAGGTAATAGTCAGTTCCATCGCTTGGGGCTTTGAGCGCACGGATGACACGTGGCCAACCTCTTCCACAATTCCGGTGAACATAAAATCACGCTCCTTTGTAAAAGCAGTAAAACTTGGTTAGTGCATTCAAATAACCGCATTCAGTTTAAGTAATGCATTAAGGGTTCTTTCCACCAAGGGGCAGTCGGGTGGTAAGGAAAGGAAATTCGTTAAGGGGAAGTTACAAGCCGCCATAACAACACGTCGAAATAAACTCTATTTCCTTATTGGAAATGGAGTTGTGCCATTAACGGGCTAAAAGGGTGCGACAAAATAAGCGCTTGAATTCTTCTCCCATCCAGACTTTCACTGTCGGTGCCGGATTTTCACCAGCTCCACCGCCTTAAAATTTGCGCAACTAAGGAAAAGCGCGCACTCTATTTTCAAGGTCGGGTCACGGACTTACAGTACTCTGCTCACCGCCGGTAAGGAATTTCACCTTGCCCCGAAGAATTCAATTCGATTAATTGTCCATTTCATAGTAGCATAAAAAAGAGAAAACTTCGCAGAATTCTATTTATGTAAGGAAACGAGGGAAAAAATATGACACATCCAATGCAGATTCTGGGCGTTCAAGTTGATATGGAAACAAGATGTGCGCATTGGCATTCAGAGATTGACCGGATCGCCATCAAATTTTATTGCTGCGGCCTGTATTACGCATGCTTTGAATGCCATGAAGCAGTTGGTTGCGGAAAATCCGCTGTCTGGCCAAAAGAGCAATTTGATGAAAAAGCGGTTCTTTGCGGATTTTGCGGCCACCAATTGACGATTCAAGAATATTTGGAGTGCGCATCCGCTTGTACTTCTTGCGGCAGCAACTTCAATCCTGGATGTTCATTGCACAAGCATCTCTATTTCGAGTAAGTCTTCTGTCATGCACTTATAAAAAGAGAGTGTCAGCCGCTTGTTTCAGCAGCATCCACTCTCAATCGCATAACGATTTGTTCGCCTTTGGAACGCATCATACGCCTCCCCGTATCTTCGAACCCAGCTCTTTGGTAAATGCGCTGAGCAGGTGTGTTATCTGCATGAACACCTAACACGACTTCGTTCATGTCTGGGAACTCTTTGCGGATAAAATCAGGAAGCGCATAGATGGATCCAGTCGCAATACCTTGCCCTTGAAAATCGGGGTTCACGGAATAGCCCCTAAGCAATAAAGTATGCGGATTGTCCGAATAAGCTTTGCGGTCATCCGATTCGTCCAGTTCGAAAAAGCCGGCCACCTGCCCACGAGCTTTGATGATAATGAAGTGTTTCAACGGGTTCTCCATATCTCGGCGAATAATATCCTGCGGCAGCCGTGTGAATTCACGCTGATTTGAAGGGAGATCGTATTCAACATCCGCTTTGGGCGTGTAGCAATGCAGCGTGACTTCTTTTTTCTTGATCACAGCAAGTACCTCCTAAAAAATCAGTTAACGTACGTCTTCTGAAATAATGACATGCTGAATAGCGTCCGGCAACCGGCTTAATTCGGAACGCAAAAATTCCGGATAAAGAGTGAATTGGGCAATGTCAGCAAGCGGTACCCACTGATAGGTCAACCGTTCGCCTTCAGGTCCGAAGAACGGTCCTTGCCGGAAATGGCTTTTGTCACCTGCCGGCTCCACTTCGTAATAGAAGCCAAGTTCATGGTATTTTTTCGCATTATACGTAAAGAAATTCTCCGTTACCCATAACAGTCTGCTCGGGGTCACATCGACGTCCAGCTCTTCTGCCATTTCCCTCGCCAAACAGCTTTTCGAGTCTTCGAGCATTTCCGCTCTCCCGCCAGGAAGCGCCCAATACGATTCTTTTGTCTGTTTATGGAGCAATATATGGCCGTTTTCGATCCACACCGCCGCAACGCGGTAATTAAACACTTCTTTCTCCATTTTAAATGATGTATCCAAATCCGTTCCTCCTCATTCTTTTTCGAGCGTCACGACCACTATTTCCGGAAGGTTAAAGACCCTGACTGGGAAAAGACTATTGCCTAATCCTCGGCTCAACACGAGTTGCGTGTCTTTTTTTTGGAAAATCCCTTCGGTCATTGTCGGAAACCAGCCTTGTCCCGGGGCAATCAAGCCTCCGAGTCCAGGTATGCGAATCTGTCCTCCGTGGGCATGGCCGGCGAATACAAGATCAATGCCTTGTTCTACATATATGCTGAACACTTCCGGGCGGTGGGCTAATAACAACGTGAATTCATCGTCCAGCGCCGCTTCTTTCAATGCTTCTCTCGTAAAATCCTCACTCGTCAAATCCACATCAAACAACGGATCATTAATGCCCGCAATTTGAACAGCTTCTCCATCCTCTTCCCAAAGCATTTTGTCATTCATCAAGACATGAACGCCACGCTCTTCTAACGCCGCTGTGATTTCTTCGATTTTATTGACCGACACTTCATGATTGCCAAGTACAAAATAAACGGGGCTCATGTCAACCAACGCGTCGACCAAGGTCAAACTGATTTCCAAATTGTAGCGGTTGCTGTCGATCAAATCGCCTGTAAGAAAAACCGCGTCAGGCTCAGCCGCTTCCACTTTTTCAATCAATGTCGATTGCTGCTTGCCGAAATTCGCATTGTGGAGATCGGATATTTGAACAATCTTTTTGCCGTCAAACGCGGAAGGCAATGCTGCTGATGAAATGGTATATTCCGTCGTCTGAATCCATTTATTATTCACCCAGACAAAGCTCGCAATAAATACGATGAGTATTAGCAGCGTAATGAGTTTCTTCATGTGTCGACCTCTATTCAATCTTGATCAAATCAATCGGCGTGATAATTCCCGTCAATTGTTCTTTTTTGCTGCCGTTCCGTGTTATGAGCAACGCTTCCAACCCGCCGCCCGACATCACCGACTCCTTGAATATTTCTTCCGCTTCATAAACGGATGTCGCTGATGCGATAAAGCGGTGGTTCTTGCCGTCTTTCTCGTATTGCAGAATATCCCGCATCGTCGTGATTTCCCGGGAAATATTCTCTTCTTCTCTTGTGTGGATAAGCCAGCGCGCGATGCCTCCTGACGTGATCAACCCCAAAAATTTTTCCCCATCATAGATGGGCCATTGCATAAAAACTTTGGCTCGGACAATGTTCAGCACTTTTGTCAACGTATCTTCAGCTTGGAACGTATGTACTTGGCGCGCAAACATAACTCCTACCGTCACCGGCTGCGACAGCATTGTTTCAATTTGTTCAATCAGTTCGACAATTTCCGTATGCGGTTCCGCAATTGCATATTCTGTCGACGTCCGATGGTGGACAATCGCATTGCGCAAGTCGGCAAATTCCCGCAAATCATCTTCGTATTTTCTGACAGTCGAATGTTTTTTGGCA
>JBFIXY010000213.1:0-3742 GCA_041605655.1 Planococcus sp. (in: firmicutes)
CGATGCAATTATCGGCTACCGTGTCTACGAAGAAGATATTGAGACAGGGGAAATCGAAAAAATTGCAACGGTTTCGTTGTTCGACCGCAAAAATATCGAAATCGAATCGAACGAGAAAAAACGCTATTACGTGACTGCAGTAGATGTCGACTTGAAAGAGTCCGAAAAAGCTGCAGCACAGCAATAAAAAATGCAGGAGCTCCGGCGAATCGGAGTTCCTGCATTTTTATTTGGTCAGTTTCAGCGCGCGCCCATCCCGCCGTCTATTCGGTATTGGCCCCCTGTGATGAATTCGGAGTCATCGCTCGCCAAAAACAAAACGAGCTTCGCCACTTCTTGCATATTGCCGTATCGACCTAAAGGGATGCGCGACGAGATGTTCTTTCTGACTGCATCCGGATTTTCCATGTTTAGTGATTCTTCAATCGATTTCATCATATTGGACTCCAATGGTGCCGGGTGGATGGAATTGACCCGAACCGAATCTCTTGCCACTTCAAGCGCTGCTGTTTTGGTGAGCCCTACGACAGCATGCTTTGAAGCTGAATACAGCGAATTACCGCTGCTTCCCATCAAACCTGAAACAGAAGATGTATTAATGACGCTTCCGCTTTTTTGAGCTGACATAATAGGTAAGATGTGCTTTAGGCCTAAAAACACGCCGCGCACATTAATATTGATGATTGCTTCAAAATCTTCGATGGTCTGATCGATTAATGGCGCAATTTTCCCGATAATCCCTGCATTATTTAAAAAGACATCGATTCTTCCCCATTGCTCCATGACTCGATTTACATAATTCGCTACTTGCGCTTCATCGCTTAAGTTCGACACCACTCCAAGCACATCACCTTTTGATTTCAAGCTTTCTACCAGTGCAGAAAGCGCGCCTTCGTTGATATCGATTAACGCAACCTTCGCACCTTCTTGAAGCAGAAGTTCTGCAGTGTTTCGCCCCAACGCTCCTGCCGCTCCTGTAATAACAGCTACTTTCCCCTCCAATTTTCCAGCCATTTATATCTCTCCATTCTTTCAGCAGCAACAAACCGCATTAGCGATTAATTGATTGTTCCGTTTTTTCGTCCGCCCAATATCCGCTTTGTTCACACAGTTCTTCATACTCTCGTTTCAAAATGCCTACAATAATTCGGTCATAATACTGGTTGTTCCGATAAGCATGCTCTAGCACTCTACCTTCTTCCCGCCAGCCGCATTTTCCAACATAGAGTTTATATGAAGGAATATTGTGTTCAATGATATCGCCATCCAACCGGTGCAATTGCAATTCTTCAAACGCGTATTTCATCGTTGTCATCACCGTATCTCGACCATATCCATGCCCTTGCATATTCTTTTTCCCGATAATGATGCCGTGATAGCCTGAGCGGTTTTTGAGATCGATATTCGTAATTGTAGAGATGCCGATAAACCCATCAATTTCCGTCTCAATTGCAAAACGCAGATGTTTGCCATCAAACGCTAAGCTGTCAAACCATTTATTTTGCTGATCTGACGAAATGGGATGGGACCATCCACCAAGCAAGGGACCGATGTCCGGGTCATTGTGAAAACTTCTTAAACTTTCCATATCGGAGCGTTCCAATGCTCGCAATGTTACTTTTTTCCCTCGAATATTCATCTACAACACCTCTTCTCAAGTATAGTAAAGCTTTACTTGGTTCCGTGGCACTGGTTCAAATACTGCGGTATAGCGGGAAAAAATTTTCCGCTAAATTGGTTCGGCTTGCTGCTATCTCCACTAACTCTGTATAAACTTCCGGTTTATAAATATTGGTTCCCAAAAAATAATCGTAATTGTTATTGCCGGTATAGGACGATTTGTACTTGAACAAACTATCACTTTCTTCGTAGCCGCCACCCAGATGCAGCAATTTGCAGTTCATTTCCTTAGAAGAAATGACCATGGCGTCAAACAGTAAATTATTTGGGCGCAGCTCCAAGAACTCTTTATCCGAAGCTCCCAAATGATAATGGGCAAAGTCTTCTGTCGTATAAAGCACGGCTCCAGCAATGACTTTATCGTCTAAATAGACAAATAAGAGCTGTGATTGCGAGACGGCAGTGTCTTTCAGCTGTTGCGTGAGAGATGCGGAACTGAAGAAATAACTTGCGGCCGCTTTTTTGCGCATCATTGTGGAATTGTAAAGCTCTTTAAAAATTTCAATATTGTGAGCGTTCTTCTCTACTTTTTTACAATAGAGATTATTGGATACCGCCTTTTTGATATTGCGTTTCGTCATTCGGCTGTATTGTTGCTGAACATGAGCTAAATCGCCGGATAAATCGACAGCTGTCGTTTTGCGAATATAATTTAACTTTCAATAACCGTCGAGATAACTTGCATTATTTAAAAGTGGATGCAGCCTGATAATTTCGGATACAATATTTGCTTCTGTACAATAGTCATGAAACAAAATTTTGAACTCTTCAAGAACTCGGGGATCCCCAAAAACTAAAGGTCCCCCGTACCCATATGGTGTGGTGATATCATAGACTGGCTGTTTTTCATATTGCTCAATCTTTCGCAAGATAAAAGGGTATATGACTCGTCCAAAACGATTCTCAAAAAAAACAAGCTTCGCCTGCCCATTCTCTTTTTCGGCATCCCATTGGCAATACTCATAGGTGTAATAGACATCCTTTATCGGAAATTCGTTTACAATATTATCCCAATGCTCTTTATTTTCTATAATTGTGATGTTTAACACTTCGATATTTCTCATAACGATTAGTATCCTCCTCTCTTTAGATGTTAGTTTATGTAAATCACTAACAATTTGTACTTTATTATCACTTCCGAAAGTTAAAAACAGGTTAAAACAATTAACTGTTTTTTCGCAATAATTAGATAATTCGACAAAGATACATCAATCCCTGCTTAAAAATAAATGATTGGGCAAGAGGCCATTTTAATTTTCTGCAATCTGCAAAAAAGCCCTGGTACTCTAAAGGTTTAGAGTACCAGGGCTTACAAGCTAATAACGAATTTTTTTTGATATAGAACACCTAGATTTCCATTTAACCTTTGTGATATATTTTATGCGTATTTTTCGATCTTCATAATTTCCATATGCGTATAATAATCATTCTGCATTTTCAACAGAGGAAATCCTTGTCTTTTTTTCTCAATAGGTACATTCTTAAGTAAAGAACGATGCTCGAAAACGGGGTAATTTTGATAAGGTATGCCGAGCTCACAGAGCCGATTTTTCGCTGCCTCACAATTGCTGCAGCCTGGAATCGTGAACAATATATTGCTAGTTGGCTCAGTTAAGAGAAATGAGGGAATATTGATCATGGATAAACTAACACTCCTTTCACATATCAATCTTTTTGATGAACTGCCAATGGAAGACATTAAATTAATCGATAGCAATAGTACAATGACGCCGATCAAAAAAGGGACGCAAATTCTTATACCTGATCAACCGCTTGATGTATTGTTCATCCTTAAAAAAGGACAAGTTCGCTTGTACCGGATGAACTCGCAGGGAAAACAGTTTACGACCGATATTCTTTTAGACGGCAATGTGTTCGGTGAAACCGATTCGTTTGTGCTGACCGATCGGCAAACGTATGCGGAAGCAATGACCGACTCCTACATTTGTACGATGGATAAAGAGAAATTCGAATCGTTTGTTCGAACAAAGCCTGACTTGTCATTAAAGCTGATTCAAATTTTGTCGAACCGCCTGAAAGAAACATACGATTTGAGCGAAAA
>JBFIXY010000214.1:0-3726 GCA_041605655.1 Planococcus sp. (in: firmicutes)
AAACCGGATCCGAAGTTTGTATCGGCTCCACGAGTTTCCCAGCGCATCAACTCGCCTTCCGTTGAAATTTCTGGAGCATTTACGGTAGAAGAAACGCAGAATTTAGCCGGTATTTTAAATGCAGGCGCATTGCCTGTTAGTTTGGAAGAAATCTACTCGACATCTGTCGGCGCGCAATTCGGTGCACAGGCATTAGAGCAGACAGTCTTTGCAGCAGGTATCGGTATTGCACTTGTCTTGCTCTTCATGATCCTGTTTTACCGAATTCCAGGCTTAATCGCTGTTGTTACGCTATCTGTTTACATTTACTTGATCTTATTAGTATTTGAATTGATCGGCGGCGTATTGACGCTGCCAGGTATCGCAGCAATCGTTTTAGGTGTCGGTATGGCAGTTGATGCCAATATCATCACATACGAGCGCATCCGCGAAGAAATGCGCGCAGGACGCTCTGTGCGTCAAGCGTTTAAAGCGGGAGCGGCGTCTTCGTTCTCAGCCATTTTGGATGCCAACGTGACGACAATGATCGCGGCAGTCGTATTGTTCGTTTTCGGAACAAGTTCCGTCAAAGGGTTCGCGACATTGCTGATCATTTCGATTCTGGTAAGTTTCTTAACGGCTGTTTGGGGCTCGCGCCTATTGCTTGGCCTATTGGTCGGCAGCGGTGTGCTCGACAATAAATTCAGCTGGTTCGGCTTGAACAAGTCGAAAATTCACGATGCATCTGAAAACAAGGAAATCTTCGACTTGACGACGTCATTCGATCGCTTTGATTTCGCTGCAAGCCGTAAGAAATTCTTTATTGCATCATTTGCATTGATTACGATCGGTATGATTGTGCTAGGCATTTTCCGCTTGAACCTGGGGATCGACTTTACACAAGGGACGCGTGTTGAAATCACTTCTGACTCGGCTCTTTCGAAAGACCAAGTGGAAAGTTTCTTAACTGAAAACGGCTTTGCTACGGAAGACGTTGTGTTGTCTGGCGATGGCAATAATCTTGCTGTGACGCGTTACACAGAAGAGTTCAGCCAAGAAGACATCAATGCATTAAAAGCGGCAGTGACAGAGGAGTACGGCGTGGAACCGAACGTTTCAACGGTATCTCCGACTGTCGGTAAAGAATTGGCGAAAAATGCATTGTATGCGCTGGCCATTGCTTCTGTCGGCATCATCATCTATGCATCGCTCCGCTTTGAGTGGCGCATGGGTGTCGCGTCCATCATTGCATTGGTCCATGATGCATTCTTCATCGTTGCGGTATTCAGCTTGCTGCGCTTAGAAGTGGATATCACCTTTATCGCAGCTGTACTGACAATTGTCGGTTACTCGATCAACGATACGATTGTGACATTCGACCGTATCCGCGAGAACATGAAACGCATGAAGAAAATCGAAACGGAAGAGCAATTGGCTGATGTGGTGAACAGATCCCTACGCCAAACGCTTGGACGTTCGGTGAATACGGTATTGACTGTTGTGTTAGTCGTCGTAGCACTATTGATCTTTGGTGCTCCGTCGATCACGAACTTCTCGATTGCTTTGCTGATCGGCTTAATCGCCGGTACGTATTCATCGATTTTCATCGCGGCTCAAATTTGGCTTGTGCTTAAAAAACGTGAGCTGAACAAAAAAGGTCCGCTTGATATCGAAAAAATCGAAGAACAAAACAAATGGGGTTCTGACGAGCCGGTTGTATAAGTTTATAATGAGAATGGAACAGGGTATAAAATAAATAACCCTGTTCTTTTTTTTAGATGAAAGGAGATGAATCGAATGAAATTTCAATGGTTAATTTTGCTAGGTCTTATTTTTGCAGTTATTATCGCTATCTTCGCAGTTGTAAACGTCGATTCTGTGCCCGTCAATTATGTATTTGGTGAAGCACAATGGCCGCTGATCTTGGTGATTCTTGTGTCGGCATTGCTCGGTGTTCTTTTGAGCTCGACGGTTGCGATTATCCGCACGTTCACATTGAAGCGCAAAGTCAATTCACTTCAAAAAGAAATCGCTGTGAAAGAATCGCTCATCGCGACGCAGCAAAACGAGATTGCCGAATATCAGAAACTTGACGTTCAGCCAGAACCGATGGTCGTTACGAAAGAAAAACAGGAAGACTACAAGCCGCATGAACAAAACGTGGAAGAAAACAAGCTAAACGAAAAAACGGATTAATCTAGTGTGAAAGAAGTAGCCTACGAAATGAATTGTAGGCTACTTCTTTTTGTCTGTATTTTTTTCCTGTATAATGGACCGGTGAGGAAGTGAATGTTGATGATCGAATCCAAAAAAAGATGGCGCTTGACTACTCCTGATGAAGGTTTGGTACAAGCCATACAGCAAGAACTATCCATTTCATCGGTATTGGCGAAAATATTAGTGACGCGCGGCATTTCAAGCGCTGAAAAAGCGAAAAGCTTCATGGCTGTCGGGATGGAAGGCATACATAATCCTTATCTGATGAAAGACATGGACATCGCAATTGAACGCATTCGGCGCGCGATTGAAGCTCAGGAAAAAATCGTTGTCTACGGCGATTATGATGCGGATGGCGTGACGAGTACAACCGTCATGATGACGGTATTGGAAGATTTGGGGGCGGATGCTTCTTTTAAAATTCCGAACCGCTTCAAGCATGGCTACGGCCCGAATAAAGAATTATTCCAGCAAGCGGCAGACGAAGGCGCAACGCTTATATTAACGGTCGATAATGGCATTTCAGGCGTTGAAGAAGTCGCATTTGCTAATAGCTTAGGCATGGATGTCATTATCAGTGATCATCACGACATCGGCGAGACGATGCCAAAAGCCCTGGCTGTGATCCACCCGCGCCATCCACAAGGTAATTACCCGTTCGGCGAACTTGCCGGGGTGGGAGTCGCGTTTAAAATGGCGCAGGCGCTCTACGAAGAGGTGCCTGAGCATTTATTTGAGTTGGTCGCAATTGGCACGATCGCCGATTTGGTGCCGCTGCATGATGAAAACCGGGTGCTTGTCAAAGCGGGATTGGCTGCGCTACGAGATTCACCGCGTCCAGCGATAGAAGCGCTGGCAGAAGTATCCGGTGTGAAACAGCGTGATATCACCGAAGAAACGATCGGCTTTATGTTCGGTCCGCGTGTAAACGCGATCGGGCGCTTGCAGGATGCAGATCCAGCAGTACGCATGTTCCTAACAGAAGACATGGCTGAAGCGAGAAGTTTGGCAGGCGGTCTTGATGTCTTGAACAAAGAACGGCAAGCTATTGTCAAAAAGATTGCGGAAGAAGCGACGGCTCAAGTCGAGCAGCGTTATCCGGATGGTCCTCCGCATGTTATCGTCGTGGCTCAGGAAGGGTGGAACCCAGGTGTCGTCGGGATTGTGGCATCGAAATTGGTGGAGCAATATTACCGGCCGACCATCGTACTGTCGCTCAACCCTGAGAATGGCAAAGCAAAAGGCTCTGCCCGCAGCATTGAAGGATTCCATCTCTATAACGAGTTAGCAAAAAACCGCGACATTTTGCCGCATTTCGGAGGACATCCGATGGCGGCGGGAATGACGCTTGATATCGAACACGTTGACGAATTGCGCAGCCGCTTGAACGATCAAGCAGAAGCAAGCTTAACTGCAGAAGACTTGACACCCGTTGTCGAAATCGATATTCCGGTGCGTTTAGATGAAATCGATACGGAAACCATCGAATCGATGCGGATCTTGGCGCCGTTTGGCATGGGTTTTGCCAAA
>JBFIXY010000215.1:0-3696 GCA_041605655.1 Planococcus sp. (in: firmicutes)
CCAAGCGAATCGATGTAAGCATCAACCGGCTGGTCTTTGAAAAATACTTTATTGAAATCACAGTAATGGCAAATCTGATGGCAGAATGGGATATGGATGTACAATCCTTTTACCACGTCATCCCTTCTTTCTACTTAAGTTTATTCTTTTCAGATGTTTCTTATGATATTCCGCTAAACAGTTGCGCTTTCCGCGGGCTCGCTCCCAAGCCTCCTCGGTCGCTACGCTTCCTGCGGGGTCTCGGGAGTCTCGCTGTACCGCTGGAGTCGCAACTGTTTTGCTTCATATCATTTATTTTAGTGACAAATTATCTTAGTTCATTTATTTTCTAGAGAGCTTACTCAGCGTATGCGCGAACACGGGCTAAGCGTAGCGAAAAAACAGGCGTTCTTTGCCTGGCTTTTTGCTTAAGCTATGCTCTGAGCGACCGAAGCGGCGTTTACTACTTATTTCAAAAATACAATAGCAAAAGGAGGCACAAAATCGGCCTCCTTCTCTCGATTTATTTTGATTGGTCATCCATTTTCAGAATGGCCATAAATGCTTCTTGCGGCACTTCGACATTACCTACTTGTTTCATACGCTTCTTACCTTCTTTTTGTTTATCAAGAAGTTTACGTTTACGGGAAATATCGCCGCCGTAACATTTAGCAAGTACGTTTTTGCGCATCGCGCTGATTGTCTGGCGAGCAACGATCTTTTGACCGATCGCTGCTTGGATCGGCACTTCGAATTGTTGACGCGGAATCAATGTTTTCAACTTATCGACAATGACTTTGCCGCGTTCGTACGCGAAGTCGCGGTGAACGATAAAGCTTAATGCATCCACTTGTTCCGTGTTTAGGAGAATATCCATTTTCACCAATTTCGATTCTTTATAACCGATCAGCTCATAGTCGAATGATGCGTAGCCTTTTGTGCCTGATTTCAATTGATCAAAGAAATCATAAACAATTTCAGCAAGCGGCAATTCGTAAATGATGCTGACACGCGTCGCGTCGATGTAATCCATTGTTAGGAAGTTTCCGCGTTTTTTCTGACAGATTTCCATAACGGCTCCAACGTAATCGTTCGGTACCATGACAGTCGCTTTCACATATGGCTCTTCGACAACTGCAATTTTCTGAGCATCCGGCATCATTGCCGGGTTGTCGATTTTCAAGATTTCGCCATCTGTCATGTGTACATCATAGATAACACTTGGTGCTGTTGTAATTAGATCGATGTTGAATTCGCGCTCGATGCGTTCTTGGATAATTTCCATGTGCAATAGACCAAGGAATCCGCAACGATAACCGAAGCCAAGCGCTTGGGAAGATTCCGGTTCAAATTGCAATGCGGCATCGTTAAGCTCTAATTTTTCAAGAGCGTCACGCAAGTCGTTGTATTTAGATGTATCGATCGGGTATAAACCGCAATACACCATCGGGTTTAGACGACGGTAACCTGGCAATGCTTCTTTTGCCGGATTTTTAGCGAGTGTAATTGTATCGCCGACTGTCGAATCGCCGACATTTTTGATTCCGGCTGAGATAAATCCAACATCGCCGACTGTCAATTCTTCCTGTAATGCGGCGTGAGGTGTGAATACGCCTGCTTCAATCACTTCAAATTCTTTGCCGGAAGCCATCATTTTGATGCGGTCTCCAGGTTTTACAGTACCTTCGACGATTCGGATATACGCAATAACGCCGCGGTATGGATCGTAAAGCGAGTCAAAGATCAACGCTTTTAACGGCGCACTCGGATCGCCCGTCGGTGCAGGGACTTTCTCAACAACTTGCTCCAAAATCTCTTCAATTCCGATGCCCGCTTTCGCAGAAGCTAGCACCGCTTCTGATGCATCAAGACCGATTACATCTTCAATTTCCTGGCGCACGCGTTCAGGATCCGCAGCCGGTAAATCGATTTTGTTGATAACTGGCAGAATTTCAAGCTCGTTGTCCAAAGCCAAATAAACATTGGCAAGCGTTTGAGCTTCGATGCCTTGTGCCGCATCAACGACAAGTACTGCGCCTTCACATGCTGCAAGACTCCGTGAAACTTCGTATGTGAAATCGACGTGTCCTGGCGTATCAATCAAATGCATGATGTACGTCTCTCCGTCTTTGGCTTTATAATGCAGTTGAACAGCATTCAATTTGATCGTAATGCCGCGTTCGCGCTCCAAATCCATGGAATCCAGGGATTGCGCTTTCATCTCACGGGAAGTCAGAGCTTCCGTTTTTTCCAATATGCGATCTGCTAGTGTAGACTTTCCATGGTCGATGTGTGCGATAATGGAGAAGTTACGGATTTTGCTTTGGCGTGCTAATCGTTCCTCATGATTCATTCTCTTCACTCCTATATAAACTACTTTGAATTATAGCAGTAGACCAAGTATTGAGCAATGATAGCCTGCTGAAATCATTTTAGTGTCAAGGCAAACTTCTTTGCACGTATCTATTGCATTCCGTTCCGCGATTTGATAAAATAATTCATGTTGTATAGAGACATAAAAGACAAGAGGCCTTCGCGTCTCTGTTCCTATTTGTCTAGGAGGTGAAATACATGCCAAACATTAAATCTGCTATCAAACGTGTTCGCACGAATGAAACGAAAAACGCTCAAAATGCTCACCAGAGATCAACTATGCGTTCAACTGTTAAAAAAGCTGAGCAAGCTCTTCTTAACAAGGATGAAAACGCTAGCGACTCTGTCAAAGCGGCTATCAAACAAGTGGAAAAAGCAGCTTCTAAAGGTCTTATCCACAAAAACACTGCAGCTCGTAGAAAATCTCGCTTGATGAAACAAGCGTAACAGACGAAAGACCGGTTCCCATGGGAATCGGTCTTTTTACTTTGTCTTTTTTAAGATAATTGCTGTTTTTTGCGCGGCTGTTTGCGTTTCATTAAAAAGAATTCCAGAATTCGTTCGCGGTTGCCGCTCTGCGTTTTCAATTGCAAATCGATGTCCGCTAAATCGCTTAGCACTTCAAGCAAGCGCTGCTCTGGGATTAGTTGACGCTTTTCGACCAAGAGTTTGACCCGGTATGGATGAGCTTTTAGCTGCTTGGAAATTTGCTGTGCGTGGTAGCCTTTTTTCTGCAAATAAAACACATGGACCATGAACCTGATCTGCGACGCAAGAAGCGCCGTCAATGCTACCGGTTCTTCTTTTTGCCGGATCAAGTCATAATAGACGCTTAACGCCTCTGATATATTGCCATCTAAATAAGCTTGCAGCATTTTAAAGGCATCTTGCTCCAACGTCCGTGCCGTCATCTGCTCGATCAAGTCGGTCGTGATTTCCTCTTCTGCCCCGAGGTACAATGACATTTTTTCGATTTCCGAAGACAACAGCGTCAAATTGGTGCCGGCCATTTCAATCAGGCGCTGCGCCGAGCGTTTTCCAATATGTTTACCGTATGCTTTCGCTTCATGCTCAACCCACACTTCGAGATCGTTCGCCTGTAAAGGCTTCGCTTCAATCATCACCGCATGCTGCTTCATCAGCTTCGTGACTTTTTTGCGTTCATCCCACTTCTCGTAAGGCGCTACGAAAATCGTCACCGAACTCGATGGCGGATGTTCGAGCCACGTCTCAAGCAATTTTAAATTGTGATCGATTTTTTCTTTACCGCGCTCAGCAGACCTTAAGAATGATGCATTGCGCGCAATGATCAACTTGCGGTCGCTAAAGAATGGAATCGTATCC
>JBFIXY010000216.1:0-3692 GCA_041605655.1 Planococcus sp. (in: firmicutes)
AGGACCAATTACGTGATCCAAAGGAGGAAGAATATGCTTTTTATGTTGATCGTCAAATCCTCAAAGAATTCAGAAGCCGGACATATGCCAAGCGTCGAACTCATGGACGCGATGGACCGGTACAATAAAGAGTTGCTTGGAGCTGGAGTCAGGGTGATGGCTAAAGGATTAAAGCCTAGTTCAACCGGTATTCGTATTTCATATCCAAACTCTACACAAGAACCAGTAGTTACCGAAGGTCCCTTTACAGAGACAGAGCCGCAAGATGTAATCGCTGGATTTATCCTTATCGAAGTGAACTCAAGAGAAGAAGCTATTGAATGGGCGATGCGCATGCCTGACCCTCAAGGTGATGGCGAAGGACAGATTGAATTGCGTGAAGTGTTTTAATCCCCTATGGTAAAATCGAAAAACCCAACAAACTTGCGATTTAGCAAGTTCGTTGGGTTTTTTGTAAATTTAGTTGTTCGCTATTTATAAGCTGATGATACCAACATTACTCAATAATCTTCCGCTCAATTATTCCAAAAACATACTTTTTATTTTGCATACGTGTAGTTCAGATCCCACGTCACCCCGAAGGCATCTTTTACTTTTGCAAAGCGCGCGCCCCAGAACGTATCTTGCAATTGCATGATAACCGTTCCGTCTTTAGACAGGCGCTCATACGTCGCATCCATCTCTTGCTGGTCGTCGAACTCCAAAACCAACGAAAAATTATTGCCCACTTCTACGTTTTGGCCAGGGAATGTATCAGACACCATGAAAAACAGCTCGTCTTTTTTATAACGTGCGTGCATGATTCTATTCTCTGCACCCGCCGGCGTTGGAAAATTGGCTTCGCCAAAAGTTTGAACTTCGAAAACTTCTCCCTTGAACATGTCTTTATAAAATTCCAATGCTTGCTTTGCGTTGCCATTAAAAAGTAAATACGGTGTGATTTGCTGTTTCATCGCTAGTTCCTCCTTCTACTTATCCTGATTAAACTAATGAATACTATTTGTTCATCAAGTATAACAATAAGATTCGGCTATTTGTATGATTTCTCCTGTTGTTTACAACCATCTTCTGGAACAAGTTATAAGCATTTCTTCTTCTCCAAAAGAGTTTCTTTCCATACTGGAAAGATTGTGTGCGAATTATGAAGTATTTGTAGAAGGATTTTACACACGCGCTCAAAAACGAAAATTTTTAAAAACCAAACGACCTAAAAAGGAAGATCCTTGCCATTAAGCAAGTGATCTCCCTTTTGAAACAGTAGTTAAATATTTAAGCTTCTTGTGCTCTCTTTTTCTTTACACTGATTAATGCCCCTACAATCACGATGCTGAGCAAGATACCCCAGAAAATTAGTTTCCATTCCGTCGAATGAGCAAAGTCATATGGAAGAATTGCGAGATCTTTATGCGCAAGTGTGAGCACTAGCAGTTTGACCCCAACCCAACCAACGATGACAAAAGCTGTAGTTTCCAGTTGCGGATAGTCCGCCAGCAGCTTAACGAATTTATGGGCAGCGAAACGCATAATAACGAGACCAACTAATCCACCTGCTAGCATCACCGCGAACTGTCCAGAGTTGATGCCGCCAATTTCACTGACACCGAACAAATTTAAATGCGGCAACGTAATGGCCAGTGCTACTGCCGCTAACATTGAATCGATCGCAAAGGCAATATCCGCTAATTCCACTTTTAAAACAGTCATCCAAAAACCTGATCCCTTCGTCGCTTCTGGTTCTAGGGAATGTTCTTTCCCTTTCCGTTGGTCGTAAATGTGCTTAAATGCGATGAACAACAGATATGCAGCCCCAAGCGCCTGAATTTGCCATACATCCACCAAAATTGTAATCATGAACAATGCCGCAAAACGGAACACGAATGCTCCCATCAACCCATAAAACAGGGCTTTTTTCTGTTGTTCCTTCGGCAAATGCTTGACCATGACTGCCATAACCACAGCATTGTCAGCTGCAAGTAACCCTTCTAGTGCTACAAGCACCAGTAACACCCATAAATATTCCAATAAAATCGCTTCCATCTTTCATCCTCCTCTTAATTTTTGCCAACAAAAAAGACCCATGCCTAATTAAAGGCAAAGGTCTTGCTAAGCAAAATTGATTGCAATCACAACCGGCGGCTATTAACCACGTAATGACGACTGTGAAATAGGTTTCCCTATAGCTACTCCCCCTTGACGTAAAGTCAAAGTCTATTGAGTTGTATCCTGAGTATAGCATAATAAAGACTGCTGTCTACCTTAATACTCATCGAAATTGTGGCGGATTTTAGCTATTTAATAGATATCATTTAAACCCTTTTCGCGGTAGGATACCCTAAATCTAAAAAAGGAGATATTTGCATTGGGAGAAACTTTCTGAAAACCGAAGAAGTCACACATTAGAGTAGTTTGTCGGTTCGAACTATCTAAAATCCCCGAAAGACCTCTCAGCTTCTCCTTGTACACGTTCCACGTGGAACAAAATTACCCTTTTTTCACAAATTCCGATTTTAATTTCATCGGTCCGAAGCCGTCAATTTTGCAATCGATGTCATGGTCGCCTTCAACCAGTTTGATGTTTTTGGCTTTCGTACCAATTTTCAGCACCGATGAACTTCCTTTGACTTTCAGGTCTTTGATCACCGTGACCGAATCGCCGTCCGTCAGAACATTGCCGTTAGCATCACGGACAACTTTCGCTGCTTCTTCCACTTCATCTACTAGCGTCCATTCATGCGCGCATTCTGGGCACACCAGTAAATTTCCATCTTCGTATGTATATTCCGATTGGCATTTAGGGCAGTTTGGTAAAGTTTCCATTCTTTCAATTCCTCCCGTCATCTTGTCACTCTTACCTCAAGACGTTCCTTTTATCTTACCATGGGCTGAAACTTTTCTGTAAACGGATGAACGGCGTATCCGATTCTTCCATCCTTCTTTCTGTTCATAAAAAAACTGCATAGCATTGCGCTATGCAGTCCCAATCCTTCTCACTATTCTCGCTTAATTCAGCGTCCGTTTCAAGAACTCTTGTGTACGTTCTTTTTCCGGGTTGTTGAAGATCTGTTCAGGCGGTCCTTCTTCGACGATAACCCCTTTGTCCATAAAGACGACCCGGTCTGCGACTTCTTTTGCAAACTCCATTTCGTGTGTAACGATCAGCATCGTTAATCCGCTTTTCGCTAGGTCCTTCATGACTTTTAACACTTCGCCGACCATTTCCGGGTCGAGCGCTGACGTCGGCTCATCGAATAACATCACATCCGGTTCCATCGACAAAGCGCGTGCAATTGCCACGCGTTGCTTTTGGCCGCCGGAAAGGTGTTCAGGCTTCGCATTGATGTATTGATCCATCCCCACGACTTGAAGGTACTTCTTCGCAATTTCTTCCGCTTTCGGCCGCTTGCGTTTCAAGACTTTCATTTGTCCGACGACGCAATTGTTTAAGACGTTGTGGTTATTGAACAAATTGAATTGCTGGAACACCATGCCGAGTTTGGTGCGGTAGGCGTGGATGTCATGGCGATCATCAAGGATGTTTTCCCCGTGATAGATGATTTTTCCGCCGCTCGGTTTTTCGAGCAAGTTGACGCACCGGAGCAAGGTCGATTTACCGGAGCCGGATGAACCGATGACGCATACCACTTCCCCTTTGCTGACGGCAAAATCGATATCTTTTAACACTTCGTGCGTTC
>JBFIXY010000217.1:0-3670 GCA_041605655.1 Planococcus sp. (in: firmicutes)
AATATTGCAGCCATGTATACCATCCCGGAAAGTTCCGCGATCGTATCCCATTCACTGGATTCAGCGGGTATCCCGCTAAAATTCCTGTTTACGAAAGAGGACATGCAGAAGCATATGGCATTTCTTGATTTTTTCAAAAAACAACATGGTGTCATCAATCTGGAAATGAAACGTGCTTCTTTTAGCTCAAACCGATTTATCCCGAAAAGACAGCAGAAAAAAGTGTTCTGGCGCGATAATTATTCGAGCAAGCAGCGGCTATACTCTTCCTATTATTGCAATGAAAAAAATGCTGTTTTTTTCGTGGAAAATCTGGATGAATACAAGCCGGATTTCATAGACGGATTGCCCTCAGCGCTTTATGAAGTGTCGAAATACATCAATCGACATCGAATTATTTTATCCTTCCAACCCATAGCTGTTTTCTCAAGTGCTGAGACATTGACCGAGCAGCACAGAAGGGAAATTGAAATGGCATTCAATTGTCCGGTTCGAAATCATTATGCATCTGCTGAAGGTGCACCGTTTATTACGGAATGTACAAAAGGAAACCTCCATTATAATTTAAGTTCAGGGATTATTGAAACGAATATCAATAAGGAAATGATCATTACAAGCTTTAATACGTATGGCACTCCATTGATCCGTTTTAAAACCGGCGAACTTATTGACATGCTGAAAGACGGGGAACGATGTGAATGCGGAAGTGCACATCCTGTTGTTCATCAAATTCAAGATCGGGCAGAGGACTTTCTCCAATCCAAAAGCAAAGGGAAGTTTACTGCTCTATATATGTCGATGGCCAGCAGCCGCTTTTCGGAGAGTATCCGAAAAATTCAATTTATCCAAAATACGCCGGATGTCATTGACGTGATGATCGAAGCAGCGGAAAGTTACACGAATGCTATGACAGAATCGATTCATGAAGAATTGGTGTATATCTTCGGCAATGACATGCATTTCAATATGCGAATTGTAGAAGAAATGCCTATCCTGTCGAACAGCAAATTCAGGCTTGTAATCAATAATCTGAACGGATAGCGAATAGCTTGTAAGAAAAATAGGCGTAAAGCTAAATTTGATGGGGTGATATTTAGATGAAGATTTTGCCGATTGAACAAAACCAGAGCACGAATCTATTCATTCAAGCACCATACCAACCAGATAGAATTCTCTTATCTTCCCCACATATGACGGGGAATGAAATGAAATATATTCATGAAGCATTCGACACCAATTGGATTGCTCCAATTGGACCGAACGTTGATAAATTTGAAGAAGAACTCGCTGCTTTTACAGGAGCAGCAGCCGGGGCTGCGTTAAGTTCAGGCACTGCAGCACTCCATTTGGCTCTTCATTTATTAGGGGTTGGAAAAGGAGACCGTGTATTTTGTTCTTCCTTAACATTTGTTGCCAGTGCCAACCCCATTTTATACGAAGGCGCAGAACCTGTATTCATCGACGCAGAAGAAGAAACGTGGAATATGTGTCCAGTCGCATTGCGAAAAGCCTTTGTTGCATCAGCCGAAGAAGGCAAACTGCCAAAAGCGGTGATCGTTGTCAATTTATACGGCCAAAGCGCACAAATGGATGAATTGTTGGAAATCTGCAACGAATATGGCGTCCCGATTGTTGAAGATGCTGCGGAGTCGCTTGGCTCGCTTTATAAAGGGCGCAGCAGCGGCACAATTGGAAAATTCGGGGTCTATTCTTTTAACGGCAATAAAATCATTACAGCTTCAAGTGGAGGCATGTTAATTTCCCATGATACACAAGCGCTGGAAAAAGCACGATTCCTTGCTTCCCAAGCGAAAGATCCTGCCCCGTATTATAAGCATCATGAAGTCGGCTATAATTATCGGATGAGTAACATTCTTGCCGGGGTTGGCAGAGCGCAGTTGGAAGCGATTGAAGATCGGGTGAATGCCCGCCGCGCCATTTACGAACGCTATGCTGATGCTTTCAAAGACATTGATGCCATTGAATTTCAACCGGAGCCAGAAGGTACGCGCTCAAATAGGTGGTTAAGTGCCTTTACGCTCAATCCAGACGTCACTGCCTTGACGCCGGAAAACATCAAACGCGCACTTGAGGCGGAAGACATTGAGTCCCGCAATATCTGGAATCCGCTGCACCAGCAAGAATTGTTCAAAGATGTTCCATTTTTTAAAAATGGTGACGGCGAAGCCGTTAGTGAACGGATTTTCCGTCATGGTCTGTGTTTGCCATCCGGCTCAAATATGACGGTTGCGCAGCAGAATCGTGTTATTCGTGTTATCAAAAACCTTTTCTATAATTGATCAGAAGCCAAAAGGGACATTCCATCAAGGGGTGGCCCTTTTTCGATTTTCAGAAGCAGTCAAATTCAGTGTAGATGAAGGGCAATTATATTCGTAAAGGAGTAGACAGCTATGAGGTTAAATTGGATGATGCTGACATTGTTCGTGCTGCTGCTATTCCTCGGAGCATGTGGTGAAGACTCAACTCCTATTTCGGAAATGCCGGAAGAAGAAGGGGAACCGCTAGAAGAGGAATCTGGAAAAGAAGAAAAAAAACCGTATCGCTTTTTTATGGAAGATGGTACGATCGCTCACTTTAAAGGAGAAGGGAACGAATTTGCGCAATTCACTGTTCGAACAGTCTATTTAGCCGACGATCATATTGCAACGTATGAAGATAATGGAGGGACTACGGTTTTAAAAGTGTACCGACTTAGTGATGATGAGGCAGATTTAGTGCTAGAACAAGGTGATTATTACGAAGAGTATGAACCGTCCCTTGAAGAACTCCAAGATTTGGAGCCAATTGCACGCTATTTTGAATTGCCGATTGAAGTAGGGGATAAAATGGATGGAAAAGAAGTCGTGCAGACCGACGCCTTAGCAGAGACCCCATATGAAAATTTTGAAAATGCGTTTTTGGCGGAAAATATCGAGGAAGAGGGAGCCATAGTCCGTTCCTACTTTGTTGAAGGATTCGGTGAAGTAAAGCAGGAATTCATAATGGTTGATGAAGCGGAAGAGTTTCGGGTTACTTCTTCATTGGAAACAATTGAATAGCCTTTTGTTCAGCCCGCGAGCGCGGGCTTTTTCATGTGGTTCTTAAGTGAAAACATAGGTCATTTACGTTAATTAAAGTTAATTTCAAAACTATTTCTCAGTCGAAAGTCTGATTATTGTGATAAAAATCAGAAAAGTCTTTCAATTATCTTTAAACGGTCTATAATGAACAATTATAATCTAAGGGAGATGAGGCAATGACGAACCTGAGAAACGATTCTTTACAATTGCATCGTGAGCATCAAGGTAAGCTGGAAGTCCGTTCGAAAGTGACGGTCGGAAATGAACGGGAGTTAAGTCTCGCCTATTCTCCTGGAGTAGCAGAGCCGTGCAAGGAAATTGCACAGGACGCTGAAAAAGTGTATGAGTATACGATGAAGGGCAACTCAGTCGCAGTTATCACAGATGGCACAGCTGTATTAGGACTAGGAAATATCGGTCCAAAAGCGGCGTTGCCGGTGATGGAAGGGAAAGCGGTATTGTTCAAGGAATTTGCAGGTGTTGATGCATTTCCCATTTGTTTGGACACGACAGACGCGGAAACGATTATCCGGACCATCAAGTTATTGGAACCGGGATTCGGTGGCGTCAATTTGGAAGATATATCTGCA
>JBFIXY010000218.1:0-3641 GCA_041605655.1 Planococcus sp. (in: firmicutes)
AGATAAGCCCGGTGAGAAACGCGGCGTGAGGCCTCATTTTGAACAATGAGGTAACCCAAAATCTGTTCGTTTTCACACGCTACGAAAACTTTCGACTTTCCTTTACTGTTTGTAGCCTCAATAAATTCAGCAAACGGTTGAAGTGAAATTACCCGTTCGCCAGGATCGAATAGCATATTTCCAGATGCCTCTGCATTTTTCATCACTTCTCCTAATTGCTCCGCATCATTTCTGTTAGCTTCTCTGATTTCAATCATTGCAAGCACTCCTGTTTTTGAAGATGTGTTCTACGTAAAACCGCATGAAAGCAGGGTTGAATCGTTTGTTGACCCATAAAATATCTATTCTTTTATATGTTGACTGCCATGAAAAACGGTTAAAATAAAATCCTTTTCTGGCACTTTTAAGATTTCATACCCTGCCAAAAATTCCTTATTCGAATAAGCGGCTTCTGCGAATTCAATATCGAATTTTTCTTCTGTTATTGAAATTATGGCGTATCGTGCCAAGGGTTTGTCGTAGCAGCCGAGCGCCCCTGGGTTTAAATAAATTCTCTCTTCCGATGCGTAATCATGCTTCGGGTGATGATGGCCGAAACATACTAGATCGTAAGCGGATTCCTTATAAAAACTATCCAATTTTTCTAAAGAAGGATCCGCATCGATCGGAATCCATTGTTTTTGCGCATCTACATGATAATGCGTGAATAAAAGCTTTTTCCCTTCATACTCCACAACCAACTCTGTAGGCAATCCCTTAAGGAGCGGAATAAACTTCTTGTCTAAGCGGTTTGCAAGCCATATATGATGTGCTTTTTCTCCGCCTTGGCTCGTGGTTTCTTTTTCTTCAAGAACGGCTAAAATTTCTTCTTCGTGATTTCCGGTGACGAACGACACATCATCTCGAGCAAAAAGGATATCGAGAACTTCATTGGTTTCATATCCGATTCCGACCATATCTCCAATACAGTAGATGTGTTCGATTTTAGGATTTCGATCGATCTCCTCTAAAGCAGCAAGCAATGCAGCGCTATTGCCGTGTACATCTGCAATGACTGCGATTTTGGTACTCATACAAACCATCCTTTCAAAACCTCAGTTAGCATTGAGCCGACTTTAGTCACGCCATCACTTCTTCAATGCCTTCCTCTTCCTCGTAAAATGCTGCTTTTTGTGGCTTTAACACAAAATAAGAAAAGACGAATGCGCACACAATCATGATAAGCGCTAATGCGACAATCGTTACACGCAGTGATATAACGTCAGCCAAGATACCGATTCCGAGTATGAACACCACCTGGGCACTGCTTTGGATCAATTGAAAAATACTCGTGACTCTGCCCATGATAGGTACTGGGATATTGTTTTGGTAAAATGTCGAGATTCCGGCATTCATAAAGACATTGAAAAATCCTAAAATTAAAAATCCTAAAATTAAAAATCCTATGGTGACTGTGAAAAATGACCATGATAATGCATACAATATATAACCGAATGCGGTCATCACAACGCCAAGCACAATCATCAAACGCAAAGAAAATTTTGAAGCGAAAACGGAAAGCAAAACGCCGCCGCTCACTGAACCGATGCCCGTAATGCTGATCAATAAACTATAATCGAGTTCAGACAATCCGAGAACTTGTTGGGTGAAAACAACTTCTTGTGCATCCATCGCAAACGAAAATAGCATGACCACAATAAAGCTGATATAAATCAATGCGACGTATTTGTTTTGGGAAATAAATTCACGGACTATCGTGAAATCATTCCGCACTTGAGAAAAAGTCATTGGCGGAATGGACGCGCGCTCGATTTTTTCGCTCTCTGGCAGCATTGCCAAGAGCAGCGCTGCAATCACAAAGAAAATCGCATTCAGCCAAAGTGTAATTTGGATCGACGTAAGCAAAATGAGCGTCCCCGCTATAGCCGGACCGATGATGAAAGCTCCAGAAGAAGAGAACGACCGCAACGCATTAAATCGCTTACGCTTTGCTTTTGGCACGAGCATCGTTGTATACGTGGTGGAAGAAGGTCCAAAAAACGCTTTAGCAACACTCAAGAACACCAATAACACGTAAATTGCAGTGATGGTTGGCGCAATAGGAATGAGGGCAATGAACACTGCCCGCAATAAATACGTCATGATCATAACTTTCTTTTTGCTGCGGTAATCGATAAAACTTCCTGTCCAAAACTTCGTGAAGATGTTGACGATCGGTCCGACTATCCACAAGCCCGCAACCGCTGCTGCGGAACCGGTCATCTGAAAAACGATGATGTTAATCGCCACCAAGTAAATAAAATCACCGATTCCTGCAATGCCAAGCGACGTTAACAGCAACGCTGGCATCTTCCACTCTCTCAAATTTTTATTCACATAGAACCCCCTAGCATCAAATCAGACCTTTTCCAGTTCACATTCAGTCATTTTTCGTCGTCTAATTTGTTTCTCTTGTCATCCCTTTAGATTTGATGAATGCTCGATGCGATAATTAATATCGGTAAAAAATTGCTAAACCAATACTTCTTTGAAGCTTTACTTTTGAATCTGAATTTTTATAGCTTTTAACTATATTGAGCATGTCTCCAACGTCAATCGGGTCTATTACTCAAACTCGATTTCCCCTTGTAAAATCTGAACATCTTCTTTCGATTTCAAAAATTCCGTTAGAACTTTTACAGCAGTCTTATCGAGCTGGAATGTCTGGTTTTCCAACGGTTGAAGATTTTGAAGAAACCCTTCTCCATCGTCAGTAACCCATAGGTGGTATGGCCGGGTTTCCTCATCTTCCATCGTAAAATGCATTGAAAGCAGTGGTTTCGTACGAATGATTTTTTGCTCAGTTAATTTGTTCGGCAGTCTTCACAGCGTTCACAAAAATAGCAAGATCGTCATTGTCATCCACATACTCTTCTTCCGGCTGTGAGACGGACTCTTCCGTTTCCCAATAATTCAAGCTGACTCCCTCGGCTTCATCGATAACCTCTGGCGAACACGCTGTACAAAACAGCAACATTAATACCGGTACCCATTTAACGACTCGCATTTTCCCACTCCTTTTTGCTCAACGAAATTCATGGTCATTGCTCATTAAACTCCACAATAGGCTGTTTTTATTGTGATTCTTATATACCTTATTATACTTTAATTCCAAATATTAGTATGTGAAATTCGTGAAATAGTATGAACATTTTGCGATTTATTCGTTTAGTAGTTATACGGTTTCATGATAGACCGTGAATGGATGAAAGTAGCGTATTTGTTCTCTAACCTTTTCATTGTGTAATTGCATAAACACATGTATCCGTTAAGGTTTTACCGTCTGCCGATAAATCGTCATTGACGAGAATCCCTTCTAATCTGCAGCCGATTTTCTCTGGAATCGCTCGGCTAGCTATATTGGTGGATTCGCATCTGATTTCAATGCGGGTAAAACCGATGCGATCAAGTCCAAGTTCCATTAAAGCCTTTACCGCTTCTGTCATATAGCCATTGCCTCCAAATTTTGTATTGACCCAATACCCAATTTCACATTTGCCAACTTCCCAATCGATGCTCTGCAAACTAGCCGTACCGATAAACTCCAAAGATTCTTGATGAAAGATTAAAAACCGGAAATTTTCATTCGCTAAAAATTTTAC
>JBFIXY010000219.1:0-3640 GCA_041605655.1 Planococcus sp. (in: firmicutes)
ATTCATGCATTGTTAGGTGAAAATGGAGCCGGGAAATCGACATTGATGAACGTGCTTTTCGGGCTATACCAACCTGAAGGCGGCGAAATTCGTGTACGTGGCAAAAAAGTTGATATTTCCAACCCGAACATTGCCAATGATTTAGGAATCGGGATGGTTCACCAGCATTTTATGCTAGTTGAGAATTTTACGGTCACTGAAAACATTATCTTAGGCAGCGAACCGACAAAATATGGGGTTACCAATAAAAAAGATGCGGCTAAACGCGTTCAAGAAGTGTCTGAACAATACGGCTTGAATGTGGATCCGCATGCTTTAATTGAAGATATTTCAGTAGGCATGCAACAGCGTGTAGAAATTTTGAAAACACTTTATCGCGGAGCTGAAATTTTAATCTTTGATGAGCCGACTGCATCGTTGACACCACAAGAAATCGTGGAATTGATTCAAATCATGAAACGCTTGATCGAAGAAGGCAAATCGATTATTTTAATCACCCATAAATTGAAAGAAATTATGGACGTATCTGACCGAGTGACGGTCATTCGCAAGGGACAAGGAATCGGCACCGTGATTACTTCGGAAACCAATCCAGCTGACCTCGCTTCGTTGATGGTCGGTCGACAGGTGGAATTCACGACAGTGAAAGGGCCTGCAAATCCGACAGAAGATACGCTTCTTATCAAAGATCTTGTCGTGACCGATTACCGTGGTGTTGAAAAAGTTAAAAAGTTGAATCTGACCGTTCGCAAAGGCGAAATTGTCGGAATTGCGGGAATCGATGGAAACGGGCAAAGTGAATTGATCGAAGCGATAACTGGACTGCGTAAAGTGAAGAGCGGTTCAATAACCTTGCATGGCCAAGACATTACCGGATTGAAACCGCGTAAAGTAACGGAAGCTGGCGTTGGTCATATTCCGCAGGATCGCCATAAACACGGACTTGTATTAGATTTCCCAATTGGTCATAACATTTCCTTGCAAACTTATTACAAATCCCCGATTTCCAAAAACGGCATCATCGATTACAAGAAAATTGATGATAAAGCATTGCAAATCATCAAGGATTACGATGTTCGTACGCAAGGCCCGCATACTCCTGCACGTGCTTTATCTGGTGGTAATCAGCAAAAGGCGATTATTGGCCGAGAAGTGGACCGGGATCCGGATTTACTGATTGCAGCTTTACCTACGCGCGGATTAGATGTAGGGGCAATCGAATTTATCCATAGCCGCTTGATCGAACAGCGTGACAACGGAAAAGCCGTATTGCTCATTTCGTTCGAACTTGATGAAGTTATGAACGTGTCAGATCGCATCGCGGTTATCCACGATGGTGAGATTGTCGATGTCGTAGTTCCAGAAGAGACGACAGAACAAGAGCTCGGTCTATTAATGGCTGGCCACGCGATCAAAAATAACGGGAACAACGATTCAAAGAAAGAAGGTGACGACCAGCATGTCAATTAGAGTTACGAATCTTCTAGTCCCCGTCATATCAGTTATTCTCGGTTTACTAGTCGGTGCAATCGTCATGCTTGTCTCAGGTTACAATCCGATTGAAGGATATGCAGCTTTATGGGAAGGTATTTTTGGAGATTTATACACAGTCGGTGAAACGATTCGTCAAATTACGCCATATATTTTAGCGGGACTTGCAGTAGCATTTGCTTTCCGCTCAGGATTGTTTAATATCGGGGTCGAAGGTCAATTGATCGTCGGCTGGTTTGCAGCAGCATATGTAGGTATGGCTGTAGAATTACCGAAAATCATCCATTTGCCACTCGCGATTTTAGCTGCAGCTGCAGCTGGAGCGCTGTGGGGCTTTGTACCAGGTCTTTTAAAAGCAAAATTCCATGTACACGAAGTTATCGTCACAATCATGATGAATTACATCGCATTGCACACGACCAATGCATTGATCAAAACTGTTTCAGATGGCGGCGACAGCACAGAGCCGATTTTCGCAAGTGCTTCACTGCGTTCGGAGTTTTTCCAGAACTTAACAGATTTTTCTAGGCTCCATTATGGTATTCTTATTGCACTCGCAATGGTTGCTGTTATGTGGTTTGTCCTTGAGAAGACGACACTTGGATATGAGTTGAAAGCAGTAGGATTCAATAAAAATGCGTCTGAATATGCAGGTATGAACGTGGACAAAAATATTATCCTGGCAATGGTTATTTCTGGAGCATTCGCTGGTCTTGGCGGGGCGATGGAAGCGCTTGGGACTTTCGAATACGTTTCATCTAAAGGCGGATTTACAGGTATCGGGTTTGACGGTATCGCTGTAGCTTTATTAGGCTTGAATACTCCGCTTGGCGTCATTTTCGGCGCAACCTTATTCGGTTCATTGAAATACGGCGCTGGCAATATGCCAAGTGCTGCCGGAATTCCTTTGGAAATTGTTGAAATCGTTATTGCAGTTATCATTTTCTTCGTAGCATCAGGATATGTTATCCGCCTATTCTTGCTGCGAGCGGCTAAAAAGAAGGAGGCGAAGTAATATGAGTTTCTTAGACGTTTTGTATTTCATCGTTCCTTCGGCCATATTTTATGCGGCACCGCTAATCATGACAGCAATCGGCGGCGTATTTTCTGAACGGTCGGGTGTTGTCAATATCGGACTTGAAGGTTTGATGGTCATTGGAGCTTTCGTTGGTATTTTATTCAACTTGATGTTTGCCGATGCACTTGGCGATGCAACACCTTGGTTCGCATTGATTGCCGCGATGGTGGCAGCATTGTTGCTATCGCTCATTCATGCGGTTGCTTCGATTTCGTTCCGTGCAGACCAAGTTGTTTCCGGTGTTGCGATCAACTTGCTGGCGATCGCTTTATCGCTGTACTTAGTTAAGAAAATTTTTGACAAAGGTCAAACTGACTTTATCACGGAACGTTTCCCGCGTTACAACGTGCCGTTCCTATCAGATATTCCGGTTATTGGACCGATGTTCTTTTCGAAAATGTACAATACTTCGATTCTCGCAATCGTTGTTGCGATTCTCGCATGGTTTGTCATATACAAGACGCCATTCGGCTTGCGCCTCCGGTCAGTAGGAGAGCATCCGATGGCAGCTGATACAATGGGTATCAATGTAACAAGAATGCGTTATGTCGCTGTAATGATTTCCGGAGCGTTTGCGGGTGTCGGCGGTGCCATTTATGCACAGACGATTTCTGGAGACTTTGGACACGCTACGATCAATGGCCAGGGTTTCATGGCACTGGCTGCAATGATTTTTGGTAAATGGCATCCGCTTGGTGCAATGGGAGCAGCATTGTTCTTCGGGCTAGCTCAATCATTGAGCATCGTCGGACCGTCGATTCCATATATCAAAGACATACCGAGCGTGTTCTTGCTCATCTTGCCATACGTATTGACTATTCTTGCATTGGCAGGATTTATCGGCCGCGCAAATGCGCCAAAAGCTATCGGTGTTCCTTATATCAAAGGACAGCGTTAAGATTGAACCGATTTTGTTTTAAAGGCATACCCGACGTCGGGTATGCCTTTTTATTTTGGATATGAGGCGCTATAGCTACTGTCGCTTTTATTTAGTTACAAGGTTCGGTATAGTTAAGCTATGATGAAAGAGAGGGGAATTCCACATGTTTGAAACCGTCAACATTGCAAAAG
>JBFIXY010000220.1:0-3616 GCA_041605655.1 Planococcus sp. (in: firmicutes)
CGCTGAGCCTCCTCGTCGCAAGCTCCTGCGGGGTCTCATCACTCCGTTCTTCCGCAGGAGTCGCCACTTGGTGTTCCGGATCCTAGAGTGTAGGGATAAAAAATAAGTAAAGTGTTTGTTAATAGAGACTGAAAGTAGATAAATCACTTTGATGAAAACTGACATCTCTAAGCGGTCTGGCCACGCAGACTCCTGTGGGACAGCGAAAGCTGAAGACCCCGCAGTCACGGTAGTGACGAGGAGGCTGAAGCTGAGCCCACGGAAAGCGAAGTGGCCAGCCCGCTTGGAGGTTATACACTGATATTCATTTCACAAGACTTTGTCTACAGACTGAAAGGCAGCCAAATGGCTGCCTTTTTTCATTGATTTTTAAAGAAGTCATAGATAAATTGCGGCATGAAATCCAGTAGGGTTTCATCCGGATCCAGTTTCGAATGGTGCAGACCAAATTGCGATCCTACCCCTGCCCAAAACATGAGGCCTGGAATTTGTTCCGTGAAATAACCGAAATCTTCACCCGTCATTGCTGCTTCGGCACGCGCGGCTGTAAGGCCGTCATAATCCTCAGCAAACGCTAGAAATTGTTCAGCCATTTTTTCATTATTGTTAACTTCCAAATAACTCGATCCATAATCGATGGTAATGCGGCAATTAAAACCTGTCTCCACTGCACGGCAATGCGCTTCAAGGCGTGATTTTACGCTTTCCATGGAAGCTAGATTCAACGTACGTATCGTTCCTTCCAATCGCGCGTTCTCAGCGATGACGTTCTGGACGGTTCCTGCAGTGAATTTGCCGACAGTCAACACCGCTGAATCCATCGGGTTAACGTTGCGGCTAACAATCGTTTGCAGCTGCAAGAGAAGCGTCGCAGCTGCAACGGCCATATCCTCAGCTAAATGTGGAAATGCAGCATGTCCGCCTTTTCCATGAAGGTCGATAAATAATTCCGAAGTGTTGGCAAACAATAACCCCGGCTTCGTCGAAACGGTTCCGACAGGCAATTCAGGTGCAATGTGGAGCGCAAAAATGCGATCTGGTAAGAATGTTGGCATTTCTGCCTTTAACCACTCACGAAACGGCAATGCCCCACCTGGACCTTCTTCTGCTGGTTGAAACAAAATCACAACATCGTCTTTTATCGGATGATTCGCCAATTTCTCCAGTAAGCCAAGAGCATTCGCCATATGGATATCATGTCCACAAGCGTGCATTCTTCCTTGGTGAACAGATGCAAAAGAGTGGCCCGTTTCTTCCGTAATCGGCAAGCCATCAATATCTGTTCGCCAGCCGATCAACTTGCTAGGTGCAGTGCCCAAAACTTTGACAGCGAGACCCGTTTTCCACTCAACCATCTCTAAATGATCTTGCGGAAGCTCATTGATGATGCCTTTCAAATACGCTTGTGTTTTGACTTCTTTAAAGCCAAGTTCAGGAATTTGATGCAACTCTCTTCTAATCGCGATTAAATCCATTGAACATCCCTCTTATAACTGACGAAGTTCTTGTTTGATTTCCGTTTTCGAACGAGTTTTTTCATCCATCAATTTAAGAACGCGTGCTGGAGTTCCACCGACTACTGAGTTAGCTGGCACATCTTCAATTACGATAGCTCCTGCTGCAACTACCGCACCTTCGCCGATACGGACGCCTTCTAATACTACGGCATTCGCACCAATCATCACGTTGTCTTCAACAATGACCGGAGTTGCTGATGCCGGCTCGATGACGCCAGCCAATACTGCGCCTGCTCCGATATGGCAGTTTTTACCGACTGTTGCACGGCCGCCAAGAATTACACCCATATCGATCATAGTGCCATCGCCGATAACTGCGCCGATGTTAATAACTGCGCCCATCATGATAATGCAATTATTGCCGATTTCCACATTTTCGCGGATAAACGAACCCGGTTCGATGCGGCTATTGATGTTTTTCATATCCAGCAAAGGAATCGCTGAGTTTCTGCGGTCGTTTTCTACAACCGAGTCCTCAATTACCGCTGCATTCGCTTCTAGCGCTTTTTGAATTTCTGCCCATTCGCCAAATACGGTTGCATGATTGCCTTCACCGAAAACTTTAGAACCTGATCCGAAGTCCAAAGAAGCGACATTCTGCCCTTTTACATAGACTTTGACAGGTGTAGATTTTGTTGCATTCTGTATGTACGAAATAATTTCATTTGCATCCATTTGTTTCATTGATTAAAACCTCTTTCCATAAGTGATGGTGTTATTATAACGGATAAAGAATAATAATTCATTACTTTAGCTTAATAAAGCAGCATGTTTTTTTACGATATCAACGAATGCTTCCACTTGGCGCAGTTGAAATGACGACTCATAGCCGATTAGCCATGTATCACGGGTCAATTCCAATTCTTCTGCGCTGCTCGACAACGGAATTTTGTGAACCCCTTCTGTTCCGGTCAAAGTGATGGATGGCAAAATCGCATAGCCGATGCCATTGACGGCCATTTGCTTACACGTTTCAATTTGGTCGACTGTGATTTGCCGTTTCGGACTCGACGCAAAATACTTTTGCCACCATTGCTGAATTTCTTCATAATAATTGGAGTCACTTTTAAACTGGATAAATGGTCGTTCTGCTTTTTCAACTTGATCAAGTGAAGTGATTTCCTTATCGACCAAATAGAGCGTATCGCGAAACAAATGCATTTTCGGCCCTTTCCAATCAGTTTGGCCGCGAACGATGCCAATATGGGCTTCGCCTTCATATAAAGCCCGGACGATATCCGAACTCCACCCAGTAATTAGCTGGATTTTCGCTTCCGGGTATAGGGTTACGAAATCTTTTAACACTTTCGGCAGCCAATTTTGTCCGATAATGGTGGCACACGCAATCTTTAACGTCCCGTGAACTTTGGAAGTCAACGTATGAAGAGTTTCAAAAACTTCTTCTTTCCGCTCGATCATATCAATCGAATAATCAATAACCAATTCTCCAGCAGGCGTCGGTGTTAAGCCTTTCTGAGAACGGATGAACAATTGCTGTCCCCAATCCTTTTCAATCGACTGCAAGCGCTGTGACAGGGCAGGCTGCGACAAGAATAGACGTTCAGCAGCTTTCCGCATATTGCCTTCTTCAGCTAGTACTTTAATGATCAATTCTTCATTAGCCATCGTTGCTCAGCCCTTTCTTTCGCGGCAATCCGAATATCAGCAGTAAACTGATCAGTGCAAAAACCGCAGTTAGGCCATAGACGTTCTGCGACCCTTGCGCAAGCCCTTCTTGCAGTACATTAACCGATTCCGGAGATAACGCAGCACGACTTTTCGCTGTCAACAATTCGTTGACTGAGTTCAATGTGAAATTTTTACCGTTATCGCGGAAATAATTCAGTAAAGCTGCATTCAGCACACTGCCAAGCAGCGCCGCTCCAATGGTGCTTCCTAAATTCCGCATGAAAATGTTTGAGGCAGTTGCAGAGCCGCGCTGTTCGTACGAAACCGCTGCTTGAATCGAAACAATGAATGCGGTGCCAGTAAGCCCCATCCCAACGCCGATAAAGAAGCTAGACATCGCAGCCCATAGAGGTCCGAAACTTGGTTGCATCAAAACGAATAACACAGTGCCGACGACTAATGAAACACCG
>JBFIXY010000221.1:0-3613 GCA_041605655.1 Planococcus sp. (in: firmicutes)
ACAGCTTGAATAAGCAGCTGCAATTACATAATTTTTATCGTTCGCAAGCAATCAAATCTTTATCACGATCGCTCTTTTTGTTTGCATCGTATAGAGCTTGTGAAACGAACGGTTTGTACTTTGTTGCGCCGCCTTTGTTTTTCACTTTCGAAGAACGGGCAATGCCGCCTTTATAGACCTTATTGATCTCCGTACAGTTTTTGTACGTTTTCGCTGCAGCGTCTACTGGTGCCACGCCGACTGTAAAGCTAAGTGCTAATATGAATGACATGATTGCAAAACTAAGTTTCTTCATTTAATAATCTCCTTTGATTTTCGTTTTAGGTGTACTTACATTTATTATTTTTAAAGCCAAATATTGTTATTTAACATAGTCTACCAGTTATTTATATCCATGACTATAGTTTTAAAATTTATTTTAAACGTTACAGATCTTAGATACGTAACCTCCACTTGCAAGCAGTCTATCTGATAAACATTTTCAAAAATATGCGGGCGAGTAGAGAAAATCTTCCATGACATTTTAGATATCCACACGAACCGATTTCCACTTTTGTATGAAAACCTGGATCGTGGAATGTCGCTGAATAGCTAGTGCCTGATAAAATCGGATTAGTGCCTGATAACGTTTCGCTACTGCACGATAAATTCCGCCTACTCCCTGATAACGTAAAAAGATTGCTTGTTAAAATCGAGTTAGTGCCTGATAACAAAAGCATCAGCAAAACCGAACTGATTACAGCCATTAAAATGAACCACCCTTGCCATCTTTTTTACCACGGAGTGCCAAAGAATGTACCACCGAATGTCACGATATGCACCACTCGATACGATACCTTTATATAATTGATGAGCACACCTATTGGTGTGACATTTCTTATAGGAGGTATTTTTTTATGCTTCAATATTCCAGGATTTTGAGGTTAAAGGAGGAGGGATTTAGTCTAAGAAGCATTGCTTCAAACACGGGTAATTCCCGGCAGAAAGTGACCGAGATTATCGACCGGGCTGAGAAAAAGGGATTGAAAGGACCGTTAGAGGAAGAGATGACCGACAAGTGGATTGAGGAATTCTTATTTCCCGAAAAGTCTCTTGAAGCCTCCGGCAGACAGCCCCTCAACTTTGACCATATTCACGAGGAACTTGCCAAGCCCAATGTCACGCTTTCGCTACTTCACCACGAATATGAGACGGATTGCCGAATGAACAAGAAAATCCCCTATTCTTATCGTAGTTTTGTTCGTCATTACAGCAGCTACGCGAATAAGCATAAAGCTACATTGCGGATCCGCCGGAAACCCGGGGAAATCATGGAAGTGGATTGGGCAGGTTCCACCGCCTTCATTATTGACCGGGATACAGGTGAGAAAGTGAAGGCATATATCTTCGTGGCGACGTTGCCGTGCAGCCAATTGTCCTATGCGGAAGCCACGTTATCCATGAATTTGTCTTCTTGGATCACTGCCCATAATCATGCTTATGCCTATTTCGGTGGAAGTACGCAGATCGTTATTCCAGACAATTTGAAAGCTAGTGTTACCAAGCATACGCTCCGAGAACTTGTCTTGAATCCTACATACCGGGAGATGGCTGATCATTACCAAACCGTCGTCATGCCCGCACGGGTAGGCGCACCAAAAGACAAGCCGAGTGTCGAGGGTTCGGTAGGTGTCATTTCGACCTGGATCATCGCAGCGCTTCGAAACACCCAGTGTTTCAGTATTGAGGAGTTGAATGAAGAGGTCAGAAAAAAGTTGGATGAGTTCAACCAACGGCCTTTCACTCGAAAGCAAGGAAGTCGGTTTTCGGCATTTGAAGAAGAGGAGAAATTTGCGCTTTCCCCTCTGCCCACCGCATCCTACAAAATGTCTGAATGGAAGTCGGCTAAAGTGCGACCGGATTATCATATCTCTGTCGAGAGTATGTTTTATTCCGTTCCCTACGAATACATCAACCGGCAAGTCGAAGTGCGACTCACCGATAATCTCGTTGAGATTTACTTTAACCATATGCGGATCGCTTCTCATAAACGATTATATGGCAAGTTTGGGCAGTTAGCTACAACGCATGATCACATGCCCGACAACCACAAGCTCTATGTCGATCAGACACCGGAAAATGCGAAGGATTGGGCCGAAAGCATTGGTGAAAACACTGTAAAAGTAGTCAACTACCTATTAGCGAATACCAAGCCTGAAAAGTTAGCCTTACAGTCGATCTTTTCGTTGAAGAAAACAGAGCGACGCTACTCCAAGTACGAAATTGAACGGGCTTGTAAGATGATCATTTCCATGACTGCTAGACCTACGGTCAAAAGCATACAGACACTGTTGGCAAACAATAAGAAAAGCGATGCCGAACAGGAACTGAAAAGAAAGACGGAAAGCAGCACTAATAATTACGGCTTCACTCGTGGAGCAGCCTATTATGGAGGGACAGATACGCATGAATGAGCAAACGCTGAATAAGTTAAACGAAATGAAATTGAATGGCATGGCGGAGGCATATGAGGAACAGGTCGCTAAGCGCGATTTTCAAAAGATGGATTTTGATGAGCGCTTTTCATTGCTTGTCGATTTAGAGTACTCACGCCGAAAGAGCAATAAACTCCAGCGGTTGATTAAAGCAGCTTCCTTTTTAGACTCCAATGCCTGTATTGAAGACATCGAGTATCACGCCGATCGCCGCTTGAACAAAGAGCAAGTCCTGAAACTGGCAAGTGGCGCATATCTCTTGGATGGCCATAACATCATCTTGAAGGGTCCGACCGGATCCGGGAAAACCTACCTTGCGACGGCCTTCGGCGTATCAGCTTGTCGGCAGTCCTTTAAAGTGAAATACATCCGGTTGCCCGAACTGCTTGATGAACTGACGCTAGCGAAACTGGCAGCTGATGGCAGTTACCGACGACTCATCAAAAAATACACAAAAGTAGATTTACTCATCTTGGATGAATGGTTATTGACTGACCTTTCAACTGATGAGGCAGCAATCTTACTCGAGATCTCTGAATCCCGTCATAAAACGGTTTCTACGATTTACTGTTCTCAAATCGATCCGAGTGGATGGCATTTGAAGCTGGGGAACGAAACGATCGCAGAAGCCATTCTCGACCGGATCATACACGACTCCTACCAGATTATGATAGACGGAGATATCTCAATGCGCGAGCGCCATGGTTTAGGTCAGAGATAAGAACTCAGTGCCTAAGGCACAAAAGAAAGCCCTGCAGACTTATAACTCTTGGTCTGTAGGGCTTTGTGGTTGTCTTGGTAAAGAGTGTGACAAATCGTGGTAAAGCAAATGGCACTAGGTGGTAAATAAGATGGCAGACCTGGTAAAAATTCGTGGCCGTAATCAATACAGCAGATGAGACAATTTAAAAAGTATAAATTGTCGCCTCTTGTCACATTCATTTAGAATTCTTTTTAGCAGACAGACACGATTCTCATCATTGCTTCCTCACGTGATAGACTTTCCCACTCGGCAACTCCAGACAATTCAATTGCCCGCCGTAAACCGCGCCTCCGTCGATGCCGATAATGCGATTGTCGCCAAAATAGACATCATTATTGCTTGTGCCGCGCAGTAAAAACGCCGGTGTATGACCAAA
>JBFIXY010000222.1:0-3613 GCA_041605655.1 Planococcus sp. (in: firmicutes)
ATCGGGGACGGCGGCTGGTATGATTATTCGTTTGGCGTCAAAGGCTACACGGATGAGGAATTCGCTAGCGGGGTTTATAAGGATTATCATTGGCCGGATATGCGCCACGCCCATTGGCCAAGAAGCGACATCGAAGAAACCAATCTATCTTTGGCGAAGCTCGAAGGCTGGCTGCAGCAATACGAGGACAAAAACATCATCATGGTGACGCATGTCATCCCGTTCCAGCATTACCTGCGCGTCAAAAACATCGGCAGCTGGGATTTTTTCAATGCGATGATGGGCAGTGCGCGGTACGGTGAATTGGCATTGAAATACGGAGTGAAAAAATACATTTTCGGCCACATCCATCTTCGCTATCGCGACTGGCATGAAGGCATTGAAGTGATTTGCAATCCGCTCGGTTATTACCCTTCTGAATGGCACGGGGAGTCTCCTGAGAAAGAAGTTTTTTCAGCGATCCAAGTTATCGATATTTAAAAAACCAGCTTCCGGCGCAATTGCCGGAAGCTGGTTTTGTCTCAAAGTCTAGCTGCACAATATTGATAAATTTCGGCTGTCGCTAAGCAATCGCCAAGCGCATCGTGGGCATTGTGTTCAAGCTCCAGAAATGCTGCCAATGTCGTCAATTTATGGTTGGGTGTTTCGTTGATTGCTTTTCTTGCCAAACGCACTGTATCAATTACGGTATATTCCGGAATTGGGGTGATTTCTTCAAGCGCGTATAAAAAGCCCATATCAAATGGGGCGTTATGCGCCACAATCGGCAACCCTTCGATAAATGCGATCAATTCATGCGCCACTTCTTCGATCACTGGCGCATCTTGGACGTCTGCATTTCTGATGCCGGTGATTCGGGTGATGGTGCTCGAAATGTTCCGCTCCGGGTTGATCAATAAATACATCGTATCTTCCCGGTTATGGCCGATGTATTTCACAGCACCGATTTGGATGATTTTATCGCTTCCTGCTTTCAAACCGGTCGTCTCAAAATCGAGGACGACATAATTTTCTACAGTTTTCATGCTGGACTTATATTTTTTGGGCTGCGCCGGCGCCTGTCTTTTGCGCCAAGGCGGCCGGGTTTCCCGTAATTTCTGTTCGATGATTTGTTCGGGATCTCGTTTGTCCATGCTGTCCCTCCTTTTTCGTTCTCTTCTATTGTACCGAATAACGTTTAAATTTTCCTTTATCAGGCTATATAGTCAATAACACATTTTAAGGAGGAATACATCATGGCAGAAGACAAAGGATTCGGGGATAAACTGAAAGGCGCAGTCAGTAAAGGCAAGGGCGAACTGAAAGACCAGGTCGGCAACGCCAAAGATGATTCAAGTCTGCAAGCAGAAGGCAAAAAAGACAAAGCCAAAGGTGAATTCCAGGACTCGGTCGGCGAGTTCAAAAAAGATTCCAGCAAATAAGTATATTCCAACCCCCCTTACAGCATTTTGTAAGGGGGGTTGGAATGGATCTATCTTTTCATATTCCTGTCCATCCTTCGGCCAACATGCCGTAAACAACATGATCGACGAATCGACCGTCAAGCAGCTCTGCCTGGCGAATGGTGCCTTCCTCGACATAACCGAGACGCTCCGGTATGCTGCGGCTTTTCACATTTTCAACCGCCGCACGGATTTCGACTTTATTGAGCTTCAACTCGGTCAACGCATAATCCGTCAACGCACGCGCTACGCGTGTCATAATACCTTTCCCTTGATAACCTTGTCCGAGCCAATAGCCGATATAAGCGGTTTTATTGGCTTGGTTGATGTTATTAAATCCACCTATCCCGACAATTTCTCCATTATATAAGATGGCTGCATTCAAGGTCTTCCCTTCAGCGTAATTGCCTCTCCCCGCTTTGATGAAGTCTTCCGTATCTTTCACTTCCTTTGTGAAATCAAGCCAAGGCAGCCATTCTTTCAGGTAAACACGCGACTCATCCGTCAACTCGAAAATTCGTTCGGCATCTTTAAGTTCCACTAACTTCAACGATAGCTCGTTGTCAATTTTATGAATAAACATAGGTCATTTACCGCCTTTTTTTATTTCATATTGTAACATGCTGAATATTCGATGAGAATATTTGCAAAATGAATGAATAAATCTTTAATTATTAGAATATTCTTTCTAATTTGTTGTACACTGAAAGTATTAGGTTTCTACTATTTTTGTATCTCGTAAATAATTTAAAAATATGGGAGGTGAAGCATATGTGGCATTACGGATGGGATTCTGCAGCCAATCCCTTAATGTGGTTGGGTATGGCAATCGGTTTTATCATCATGCTAATTTTTCTAGGGCTGCTTATCTGGTTTATCGTGGCTATTAGCCGCAAAAATGACTCGGCTAGTTCTACCCCCTCGACAAGCCGAGCTGTTGAACTATTGAAGGAGCGCTACGCGCGGGGAGAAATTAACACGGAAGAATTTCGGGAGCGCCTGTTGGAGTTAGAAGAAAACAAACGACTTTCGTAAATCCACTTATTCAGAAAGGAGCTGAAGGCGATGGCAGAAGCCGAAGGGGTACCAATATCTTTTATTATGATTCTTCTCATCGTAATCATCCTCGTTGCTGCAATCAGCTCAATCGCAATATATGTTAGGCGTCGCAGAATCGATTCGTTAAGTTCTGCTGAAAAAAAACTCGATGATCGTTTTGCAAAAGGACGCATCAGTGCTGAAGAATATCGCCGTCGTCTACAAGAGCTCAAAAGGCGCAGCGATCCACCGCCGGAAGACAAAGCTTGAACATTTACATTTAATGGCTATATACTGTTTAAAATTTGGCGCTTCGGGAAATCAAAAATAGACAGCAATAAAATCTGAATTGGAGGTTATCGGAATGGCTCATGAACAACATGCAGAATTGATCAAAATATTGCACGACTGTGCGGAAGCTTGTAACCATTGTTTTGACGCGTGCTTGAAGGAAGATGACGTGAAGATGATGGCGGAATGCATCCGCTTGGACCGAGAATGCGCAGACATCTGTGCATATTTGGAACATGCCATTACGCGCAATTCACCATTTGTATCTGAATTGGCGAAAGCGTGCGCCGCAATTTGTGAAGCATGCGGAGCGGAATGCCAAAAACATGACCACGATCATTGCCAACGTTGTGCCGAAGCTTGCAAGAAATGCGCAGAAGCTTGTAAAAGTGTAGCGTAATCGGTTAAGTTCAACACGAAAAAATCCCTCCTACATCAGGAGGGATTTTTTCGTGCTCTTATTTCGGAATGACCCATTTATAGCCGATGCCCCAGACGGTGAGAAAATAATCATCGATTGGAAAACCGGATTGGCGAATTTTTTCGCGGATGTTGCGGACGTGCGAATCGACTGTGCGTCCTTCGGTTTCTGAATCGAAGCCCCAGACGAGCTCAAGCAGCCGTGAACGCTCATACACTTTATCGGGATTTTTCATAAGCAAACCAAGCGTGGCGAATTCTTTCGGCGTCAGCCGAATGATGGAGTCACGATAGGTTAGTTCAAAGCGCTCTTCGTCCCACGCCAGGCCATCTATTTTCACCATTTTCACCGGAGCGGATCGACGCAGCAAAGCCTCCATTCGGGCAAGCAATTCTTCTTCGCCAAATGGTTTCACCAAATA
>JBFIXY010000223.1:0-3592 GCA_041605655.1 Planococcus sp. (in: firmicutes)
GATCAAGAAATTGTCATGAATCACTTCGACCATCGCGACCGATGTCAAAGTGGCTACGAGTAAGCCGGCATGCAGGTTAAGTCTGAAACAGACCAAAATCGTTGCCATGGCAGCGAGTGTATACGTAATCGGGGAGTTCCCTAAGAAGGTGATGAAGAAAACAGCGAATGCGGAACCGATCTCTTATGCGGGGAAGCTGACAAGACCATTTTTGATCGAATCGCTAACCGTGGGTTCAATCGTTACAATGGCCGTGATGACAGCGAATACGGGCGGCCAATTGAACCATTCACAAATAACGGCTGTTAAAAAGATGGCTATCCCTGTTTTGACAATTCGGCTGCCATTGAAATGGAAGGATCGCAACATGTTTATCCACCATCTCCCTTCTTTCGTCTTTCTGCTATATTCCAGTATACCATCCATTTTTTTGTGGACTCCAATGCGTTTACATTAGAGGGGAAAGGAGTTCTTCTGCAGCTGGATAAATAGTGTTTGAATTATCCGAGTTTTTCTGAAAATTTGTGATTCAACTGACAGGTTACTATTTTAAACACAAACAAAAAGCGGGGCCGCATTTGGGCTCCGCTTTTCTCCATGTTCGATGAATGACGGACTGAAGTTTCAAAGTCCTGATTCATCCCGAATGTCTTCCTCTGTAATACTGCCATTTTTCCCTGTGCCTTTTACAGAGTCCAAGTCAACGCCGAGCTCTTTTGCGAGTCTTCGCAATCTAGGTGAAACTCGAACAAAGCTGCTGGCATCGTATTCATCGGAACTTGGTTTTTGATTGGTTTCTGATGCAGTCGATTCGTCTGGAACAGCTGCTTTTTCACCAGCAGTTCCATTGGGATCGATTTTGGCAAGCACGTCTCCAACTTTTGCAGAGTCGCCTCGTTTAACCGCGATTTCTTGGATGGTTCCACTACTTTCGGCTGTTATTTCAGATACTGCTTTTTCGGTTTGGACTTCCACTAATGGGTCGCCTTTTTCTACGAAATCTCCTTCTGAAACAAACCACAGTACCATCAAACTTTCTTCCACATCATCCGCGAGCTGCGGCAATCGGACTTCGAACATTCTTGCACCTCCTGTATACCTGTTAAGCTTCTTCCATTATTTTTTTCACTTTGTCGTAGATGTTATTCGGTCCTGGAATGATAAAGTCTTCCAACACACCGCTGTACGGAATCGGAACGTCCGGAATGGCGATTCTGCCGATTGGCGCTTCCATTTCAAAAAATGCTTCTTCAGCAACAATCGCTGAGACTTCTGCGGTCATACCATAGGACAGGTAATCTTCATCGACGACGAGGAGCCGATGTGTTTTCTTAACAGATTCCAAGATGGTATCTTTATCAATCGGTGCAAGTGAGCGTAAATCGATGACTTCCGCTTCGATGCCGTCTTTGGCAAGTCGCTCTGCTGCTTCGACTGCATAATGGGTCATCATTTGGATACCGACAATCGTTATGTCTTTGCCTTCGCGGACGACTTTCGCTTTATTCAAGGGAACGGTATAGGATTCCTCTGGAACGTTATCAACGGCTACATCGAGCTGCTCCATCCAGCCTAGCCCTTGAAGAGATTTATGGAACATGAAGACGACTGGGTTGTCATCGCGAATCGCAGACACCATCATTCCTTTTAAATCATACGGGTTGGAAGGTGCGACGACTTTCATCCCTGGCATATGGGCAAACGTCGCATATAAGGTTTGCGAATGTTGGCCAGCGTCTCGATAGCCGCCACCGACTGCGGTCATTAGTACCATGGGGAGTTTGACATTGCCACCCGACATGTATTGAATTTTCGCCATCTGGTTATAAATTTGATCCATGCAGACGCCAAAGAAGTCGACGAACATCAACTCAGTTATTGGTCGCATTCCTTCAGCCGCCGCCCCGATGGCTGCTCCGATAAACGCAGTTTCGGAAATGGGGGTATCCAGTATTCGTTCGGCGCCGAATTTCTCGATTAACCCTTGTGTCGATCCGAAGATACCTCCATATTTTCCGATATCTTCTCCCAGCACAAATACATTCGGATCTTTTTCCATTTCTTGCGCTATCGCTTCAGCCATAGCTTTATTGCCTGTCAACATTCTTTTTTTCACTGTCTCCACAAAAAACCGACTCCTTTCTTATGTTATGAATTGAAAACGTCTTCTAGAGCGGATTCAGGATTAGGATAGTTGCTTTCTCGTGCAAATTGGTATGCGTCATCGACTTCTTGTTTTGCACGTTTTTCAATCGATTCGAGATCCTCATCACTAACGCTCTCTACTTCAGATAACATCGTTTTCAATTTAGTGATCGGATCGAGCTGGCGAAGTCCAGGCACTTCTTTTTCATCCCGGTACAATTCAGGGTCTCCTTGGAAATGACCTAAATAGCGATATGTTTGGATTTCGATGATAGTCGGTCCTTGACCATGGCGTGCTCGAGCAACCGCTTCTTCTGCCGCTTTGTACATCGCAACCGGATCATTATCTTTTACGTAAGCCCCAGCAATTCCATACGCAGAAGCTCTCATGTCATTGGATTCAACAGAAGTGGACGATTTTTTTGGAACAGAAATGCCATATGCATTATCTTCCACTACAACGATCAGTGGTAAATTCCACACAGCTGCAAGGTTAAGGGATTCATGAAAAGAACCGGCATTGGCTGCCCCTTCGCCGATAAAGGCAACAGCTACCGAGTCTTTGCCTTTCATTTTGCTGGTCATTGCAGCCCCAACTGCATGGGGGATGCCTGCTCCGACAATTCCGCCACAAGAAAATTTCACTTGCGGGTCAAACAAATGCATATGTCCGCCTTTGCCTTTTCCAAGACCGGTTTCTTTGCCGAAGATTTCCGCAGTCATTTTCTTTAAATCGACGCCTTTGGCAATGGCATGATGATGCGGCCGGTGGGGGGCTGTCACCGTATCTTCGTTCGTTAAATGCGCACAAATGCCGACTGCGGCTGGTTCCTGTCCAGTAGCCAAATGCATTTCGCCCGGCACAGTCCCGGCACCAATATTAAATACAGGGGTTTTGCCTTCCATGTAAACTTCCGCCATTTGATCTTCATAGTAGCGAATTTTCACCATTTGTTCGTACATCCATTCTAATTTTTCCAATGGCACGGCGGGTTTCTTTTCTTCAAAAATAGTCATTATGTTTCCTCCTTTCATTTGATAACAGTGTTCGACCGTTGGCTGGTGGATAATGTAAATGGATTAAACATCTCTATAGTAACACCTTTATCTTAATTATGTAAATATTCAGTTTATTTAATTCAATATTGTATTTTTACCAACTATTATGGAAAAAGAAAATTTTAAAATAACTTTTCTTTGTGTAATTTTCCACTCCCAACATCTAATCAACAGCTATATTAATACTTAATCAAGAGACATTTACTTAATTTGAACAGATAATTACACAGTAGCCAATAATATTACCAAATTATATGTAATAATCTGACTAATGAAAATAATACAAACACATTTCAAAATAAGCTGAAATTGAAATACGGCTGTAATCAGCTATACTGCTATAGCTGTTATACTGGTGGGGTTGAGAAATTAGCTGGCGATATTTTCA
>JBFIXY010000224.1:0-3586 GCA_041605655.1 Planococcus sp. (in: firmicutes)
AACAGCGACATTGATTTTTGTCATCGGCGCAATGGGCATTATCGGTGCACTTGAAAGCGGCTTGGCAAACGAACATGGTGTATTGATCTCGAAAGGGCTGATTGATGGATTCACTTCCATTATCCTGGCATCGACGCTCGGCATTGGGGTGCTTTTAGCCGCTATTCCCGTTTTCGTATACCAAGGAATGATTGCGTTATTCGCTACACAAATCAGCTTGCTCATACCGGATGCTGCGCTTGATATGTTCATCACTGAAATGACAGCTACCGGCGGCGTGATGATCGTCGCAATCGGTTTGAATTTGATGGGTGTCACGAAAATGCGTGTTGCTAATTTATTGCCTGGAGTATTAGTTGTTGCTATCATTGTCACGGTCATGTTTAAGTTGAATTTGGGTTAAATGTAAGTTAGGAAGGTGTATTAAATGAGTATGAGTATAGCCGCAATGGCAAAAAGTACAGAACAAGTGAAAGACGCGATTTTAGATGAGGGTTTATGGTTGGCCGTCGGTTTCGTCGGCTTGAAAGTGTTAATGATCATTATTTTATCAGCAATCGTCGTGCGAGTGGCGAAAGCGCTGATTCGCAAAACCTTTGCCGTACGATTTAAAGGACCGCTGAAATACAATGAGCGCCGGCATCAGACGATGTCCAAATTGCTAGAGAATGTCGTGGCATATGTGGTGTATTTTATTGCCATTATTGCTGTACTGTCGGCATTTACGATAGATATAACCGGGTTGCTCGCCGGGGCCGGGGTACTAGGTTTGGCTATAGGCTTTGGTGCACAGAACTTGGTTCGAGACATCATCACAGGATTCTTCATCATTTTAGAAGACCAATTTTCAGTCGGCGATTACGTCCGTATTGGTCAGGCAGAAGGAACGGTTGAGGAAATCGGTCTCCGCACAACAAAGATTAAGGGTTTTACAGGGGAATTGTTCATCTTCCCGAACGGCAATGTCACGGATGTGGTCAATTTCTCAATCCACAATTCGATTGCTGTAGTCGATATCAATATCTCGTACGAATCGGATATGGCAAAAGTGGAACAATTAATCCAAGAGTTTCTAGTAGATATAGAAGATAAATACGAGCAAATCATCAAGCCGCCTGAATTATTGGGTGTACAGAATTTGACGACAACAGAAGTGGTTATGCGTATTATTGCTGAAACGCTGCCAATGCAGCATTTCGCCGTATCACGTGGACTACGCCGCGATTTGAAGGAATTCCTTGACAAGCAAGGTGTGGAAATTCCATATCCGCGTATGGTCATGGTGCAGCGGTCGCCAGAAGATACGAACCCATCGTTAATTGCCAAAAAGTAAGAAGGGGGCAACGTCATGGAAATGAAGGAATTTGGTTTGAATGATATCGTCGAAATGAAAAAAGGCCATCCGTGTGGAGCAAATGCGTGGAAAATCATTCGTATGGGCGCCGACATCCGCATTAAATGCGAAGGCTGCCAGCACAGCGTCATGATTCCTCGAGTCGAATTCAATAAAAAGCTAAAACGCGTGCTGGTAAAGGCTGAAGCCGAATAACCGAAAAGTATAATTATATTTAAATAGTATATTTGTATAAGTTTGGCAAAATGGACAGAATCCGTTTTCCTTCCTATAATAGAATGGTTGCAAAAAAATAATTCGTTTGTAAAAGAAGAGAGGTCGTGAATCCTATGGCATTGACTGCAGGGATTGTAGGATTACCAAACGTGGGGAAATCCACATTATTCAACGCTATAACAAAGGCGGGGGCTGAAGCAGCCAATTACCCGTTCTGTACGATAGATCCGAATGTCGGGATTGTAGAAGTTCCAGACGAACGTTTAGACAAATTGACGGAATTGGTTGATCCGAAGAAAACCGTTCCTACTGCTTTTGAATTTACCGATATCGCCGGCATCGTAAAAGGCGCCAGCAAAGGTGAAGGTCTTGGGAATAAATTCCTTTCGCATATTCGCGAAGTGGACGCGATTTGTCAGGTTGTACGTTGTTTCGCTGACGACAATGTCACACACGTATCCGGTAAAGTGGATCCGATTTCTGACATCGAAGTCATCAATTTGGAATTGATCCTTGCTGACATGGAAAGCATCGAAAAACGCATTGCGCGCGCTGCGAAGCTTGTAAAGCAAAAAGACAAAGATGCAATTGCTGAAGAGCCTGTGCTGATGAAATTGCGCGAAGCGTTCGAAGATGGCCAAATGGCCCGTTCGATCGACTTCACGGAAGATGAATTGCGCATCGCGAAAAACCTCAACTTGTTGACGTTGAAGCCAATGCTTTATGTGGCAAACGTAGCAGAAGATGAAATCGCTGAAGCCGACAACAATGAATATGTTCAACAAGTGCGCGATTATGCAGCAGAACAGAATTCAGAAGTGATCGTTGTTTGTGCGAAGATCGAGGAAGAAATGGCTGAGTTGGACGACGAAGAGAAAGAGATGTTCCTTGAAGAACTCGGCATTAAAGAATCCGGTCTGGATCAATTGATCAAAGCATCTTATAACTTGCTTGGCCTTGCGACTTACTTTACTGCAGGTGTGCAGGAAGTGCGTGCGTGGACATTCAAAAAAGGCATGAAAGCACCGCAATGTGCCGGCGTGATTCACTCTGATTTCGAACGCGGCTTTATTCGCGCAGAAACCGTTGCTTATGAGGATCTTGTTGAAGCGGGCTCTATGGCAACTGCAAAAGAAGCCGGTAAAGTGCGTCAAGAAGGCAAAGAATATATCGTTAAAGACGGCGACGTCATGCTCTTCCGTTTTAACGTTTAAGCTTAAGGGCTCAGGCGTTAATCGATTTTATTAAAACAAATGTTTAGAAACGGCCGCAAGCGGCAATTTAAGCTCAGAACGATAAGACACACGCAACAGCCACGGAACAACAAGAAAATGACCGAATGCTTTGGCGCTCGGTCATTTTATTAGGAGGAGCAGAAATGCTTTTGTTCGTATATGGAACATTGAAACAAGGCGGAAAATACCATTGCTATTTGGAAGAAGCCGCATTAGTCGCTGAATATGCCACGGCAAAAGGGACGTTATATGATACAGGTATGGGTTATCCGGCAATGGTTAAATCTGCAGAAGGTGAAATCCAAGGGCAGGTTTACGACATTCCCGAAGAGCTATGGCCAGCTTTAAACGATCTTGAAGGGTATTTGGGTCAGGATGAAATGGATCTTTTCGATAAACAAACGACAGAGGTCTTTGCAAATGGTGAAATGATGGAAACCATTGTATATGTGGCGAAAGCAAAAGGTTTATTGAAAGAAAAAGTAGAGTCGGGCGTCTGGGATGTCCGAGTCATGCAAGAGCAAATGTAAATCAAAAAAGCACCGGGAGAATTATTCTCCGGTGCTTTTTTCGTTGGGGTTATCGGTGTAAACGTGCAATCGTGGAAGCTTCGGGTCGTCGAGGACCCAGCAATCATCCCGTTCTTTTCGCAGCACGCGGTACATATAGAAATCGCCGTATGCACCTGCGGCGAGCATGGCAGCCAACAAGACGAGCGTTTGACTTTCTATCCAAAAGCCGATTATCGCCGGGATAAAAGCTGTCATCCAGAAAGGCAGCA
>JBFIXY010000225.1:0-3582 GCA_041605655.1 Planococcus sp. (in: firmicutes)
CACAAATGCTCCATGCCCGCGGTCCAATGGGATTGCCTGCATTAACTTCAACAAAATACTTGATCCGCGGCAATGGCCAAATTAAATAACACATAAAAAACCGAAAGCGGCCGCTTTCGGTTTTGTCGTTTAATATTGCATTTTGGTTTTATTGTGCTTCCACATCATATAGCGGTAGCGGATGGTACAGCCGATGCAATAGCCCATTAATGCAGCGCTTGAAGCAACTAATACCATGATGCTGAACAAATAGCCGGCGACAGTTGCGCCAAGTGCGAACAAAATTAGGGACAATCCGAGACAGACAGTCGCAATCCATTGATTGAAAAGCTGCTGGTCGCGGTCTTCTTGAATATATTGGTTCGCCGGTTTTTTCAAAAATCGTTTATTGAATTGGATGAGCGGATTCTTTTTCGTGATTAATGTATATACACCGATTAGAAACGGCAACAATAAAATCGCTTTATGGAAAACTAGGGCAAGGACGACAGAGAGGACGATGAAAGCTTGATTGGATTGCACAAGCGGTTTTGGAATAGACATAAAATAGCCTCCCTCTATAAATATTGATCTATCAACGGTTCGCACCGTTTTCAGGGTGCCAAAAATTTTTTTCTGGCCCTGTGGTAACCATTTATTTTTAAACCTGTGAATCTCTGGTAATGAAAGAATACGCTTCGCTGAAACCAATTCCAATTATTGGTTCTAATCCGCTATGTCATGCACAATGGATCTCTGCGTCGCTTATGATGACGTACCCTCCCATGTCTCCTGGCATCAAGTGCCTACATTCCTTCGTTCGGTCTAGTCATAAGGCAGAGGCCAGCGAAGCTCCTTTAGGGACTCAGGGGTCGGATGGATGAAATGGTGCCGGCTTCTCCGTGTCATTCTCATGTCGTTGATCTCTCGTGAAATGTAGACTTCTTAAGCTGCCTCTTGGAGGCACAGGCTATCTTTCATCAATTGCTTCGCGTCAAAATGAATCTGCTTGGTACAGAGCGTGTGGAGCACTTTCAATAACTTGCCGCATAACACGACAATGGATTGCTTTTTCCGCAGGGGATTCTGTGCACGGGTTGTGTAGTATTCATGTAACTTGCGAAACGCTTCGTTATGGCGGATCATCGGCATCATGACCCGGAACAACAGGGCTCTGAGCTTCCGTCTGCCGCGTTTGGAGATGCGTTTCTGTCCTTTGTGCATACCCGAAGAATTCTCCCGTAAGGTGAGTCCCGCTAGCTTGATGAGTTGGCGTGGATCACGGTAATGGGAAAAGCTGCCGATCTCGGACAACAGGTCAATGATGGTCGGCGTGCCAAGTCCTGGCACAGTAGACAAGTATTCATATTCAGCTGTTTCCTGAATCATCGCTTCGAGTTCAAGCGTCAAATCGTTCAGCTCCAGTTCCAATTGGCGGTAGCGGCTGAGAAGCGTGGCGATTTCGCGTTGGGCCATCGTTTTCCCTTCCGTAATGCCGATGGACGCAGAAGCTGCTTCAATTAACTGCTTCGCTTTCGGTCGTTGCGGTGATTTCATTCCTTCTACCGTCCGGTAGAGGGCAAGCAGCGCTTCCGGCTCTTTTCCGGTGACATCGCCTGGGAAAGGCGTCTTTTCCAGTGCCGCCAAGGCCATTTTTCCGAATATCGGAAAAACCTGGACGAATTCTGGAAAGTAGCGGTCCAACCACCGGATCATCTTGTTTTTGATGGCGCCGAATTCTTCGGTCAGATTAGAGCGAAGCGTAGCGCCGACGCGCAGTTCCGCTTCCACGTCTTCGAGAATGCGCGGATAGCTGAACCGTCCATCTTTCACCAAACGGGCGATGACCAGCGCATCTTTCTGATCGTTTTTCGTTTGTAAATTGTCATCCAGCTCTTTCGAGCGTTTCACGTGCATCGGATTCGTCATGACGAGCGGAATCCCATGGTCTTTTAAAAAGTGGAATAGGTTAAGCCAGTAATGGCCGGTCGGTTCGATGCCGATGACCACGTCCGTCTTGCCGAATTCCTTCATGGCGTCCGTTAGGCGCTCGTAGAGGTAATCGAATCCGTCTTTCGACTGAAAGACGGGAAACGCCTTTACGAGTTGCCGTCCGCGGTCATCGACGAATGTCGCGAAATGTTTGAGCTTGGCAATGTCCATTCCGACGACAAGTGTTGTATCCGTGACTTGATTAATCTTTTCATTCAGTTTAGAATTCATTTTGGAGTCCTCCTTGGTATCAATTTAGGGGTCATTTCTCGTTCGGATTTGACACCCCACATCATACCAAGAGGGCTCTTTCTGTTTCAATCCCCCGAAAATCCTTCTAACAGGAATGCTCCTTTAATTATTTTTTATTATACCAAGTTGTTTAGTTGGTTTAAAGTTAAATGCTTGAGTTTTAAAATGTTTTTTATAATTGAAGTAGATTGAAAACACTTCGGCCGCTTTGGGCAAGGCTTTCGCCAGAAGCTGAGAAAAGCACTCGTCTCCTCGCTGTGCTAGTCCGTTGACGCGCCTTCGCTAAAACAGCACCCTGAATCGCAAGGTTTTTATCAACCTAAATGTGCGAATCAGCGGTGCTATTTTTGATTATATTAGCCGGTAGTTAAGAAATCCGGATTTTTAATGTAAAAAAGTGGAACTATTTACTAATTTATTCGTATAACTATTAACAAACTTTTGAAACAATCGACACTCTCGGATGTAAAAGGAGGGGAACGAATGAATTTATTGAAAACGAATGCGCATTTGTCTGCAAAAAGAATAGTAGGGATATTGATTGTGTTCTGTTCATGCTTCTTGATTATCGGATGTTCACAAAACGGGACAGCAGAAAAGAATGAAGTTGTAGAAACAAATGAGATCGACGCTAAAACCCGGGAAACGATCCAAGCAGTCATTGAAAAAGAGTTTAACGGCCCAGACAAAAAATACAGGGAATTATGGGATGCGGCAACGGCAACTCAAACAGGGGATATGAGTCAGGAAGAATATGATGCTTGGATGGAAACACCGGAATACAAAGCGTATATCAACTATATGAAAGACACTTATTCACCTTATTTCACCGAAAATGCCTATGATATTTTTAGTCGATCAGGAGCATTTTATTATTCGTTTTCTGATCAAGAATACAAAATAACTACATCGGATATCCAAATCAATCAAAGTGAAAATGAGGACACGTTCTATAACTTCACGTTCAACGTCACTTACGAAAACGATAATGGCGAAACAAGCGATTATCGTTTCGATGGAAACGCCATTGTGCCGAAGGAAGGGAAAATCGGGAAAATCCAATTCAATGACAAGGACGGCTTGAGTCAAAAAATAACTGAGTAAGAAAATTACTGAGACAATGAACTCGTTGATATCAATGAAGAAGCCCGCTAATCAAAACCTTGATTAGCGGGCTATTTATCATGAAAAATGCGGATTAAAGCGGAACGGCTATTTGTAAATAAGGTAACTTTATTATTTTTTCTTTTTCTTCTTATCTTTCGGCATTAAAAGCGAAGTCGCGCTAAGCGAGATTGCGAGCGATACGCCGATGATAAAAAACGCAATATTTTTCTGGACGATGCCCAGGATAAAGAA
>JBFIXY010000226.1:0-3569 GCA_041605655.1 Planococcus sp. (in: firmicutes)
CTGGCCACTTCGCTTTCCGTGGGCTCAGCTTCAGCCTCCTCGTCACTAAAAACATTGCTCCTGCATCGCTGCGCTAGCTTCGTCGCAAAGGTTCGACCGAACGCAGTTCGGTCAAACCTTGACTGCGGGGTCTTCAGCTTTCGCTGTCCCACAGGAGTCTTCGTGGCCAGACCGCTTGGAGGATGCCGGCTTTTATCAAAGTGTACTATCTTGAGTCATTTTTTATTCAAAATAGTAAATGCTCCTGTTTAAATTCTTTTATCTACAAACTGAACCCCTTCTTTTTAAAGAGGGGGTTTTAGTGTGCATTGAAAAGGCAGAAAAACCATTCCATTAATGACGAGTAAAGCCGCCAATCGATGTGCATTATTTCAGCGTTAAGTGGGTAAGTACATAAAAAAGGAGTGGTGTACACATGGCTTTTGATTACGATCTCGATTACGAAAATTTGGATTTGCGGAAGCAGCCGGAATTGTACCGGGTAGGGAAAGGGGAACAAGGCGTATTGATGGTGGAGCCTTATAAAGGTGAGATTTTGCCGCATTGGCGATTCAAGACGCCGGAAATTGCGCAGGAGTCGTGCGACAAGATTTATGAAATGTTCGAAGAATACCGCAAGCAAGATGATTTTGTCGGCATGGACATGGCGCGCAAATTCATCCAAATGGGATATACGCGGGCTCGGCGTTATACGAATTACAAAGGCGGCCGCAAATACAACGAAGACGGCAGCATCAAAGAGCGGCAGATCGATCCGGAAAAAGCGGAGTCCGCAGCCATTTTCAAGAAGAAATGGGACGAAATCCGTGAAGACGAAGACTACCTCAAACGCAAAAAAGAACATCAGAAAAAATACGGCTGAATGCGGGTGACTGCTTTCAGCCGTATTGTTGTTGATGCAAAATATCACGCTATGAATAATTTTTCGGAAGGCATCGGCACAGCGGGTTGTTCTGCTATAATAAATACGAAATTCATTTAAAGAGAGCTTAAGGAACCAACATACATAATAGGTCGGAATGGTGCCGGCAGTAAAAGCGTGTTGAACAGAGCGGTTGTCAAAATCGTGTTCTCTTCGTAGAAAGTAGGATGGAACAATGGAGTGGATGGATTTAGTCAAAGCCTTGATTTTAGGCTTTGTGGAAGGGATGACCGAGTTTGCGCCGGTGTCATCAACGGGCCATTTGATCATCGTGGATGACATGTGGTTAAAATCGCAGGAGTTTCTAGGGAAATATCCAGCGAATACGTTTAAAATCGTCATACAGCTTGGTTCGATTCTTGCCGTTGTCGTGGTGTTTTGGAAACGGTTGTTTAGCCTGATCGGCTTATACAAAATCGAGGGTCAGGAAACGAACAAGAACTTCAATTTGCTGCACGTCATTGTCGGCATGCTGCCAGCTGTCGTTTTGGGCTTTGCCTTTAAAGATTTGATCGATGACCATCTGTTTGGCGTCGAAACGGTTATTTACGCATTGGTTGTCGGAGCGTTTCTGATGATTGCTGCCGATCAATTCGGACCACGGGTGCCGAAGATCAATTCGTTGGATGACATCACCTACACGCAGGCTTTCAAAGTCGGCCTTGTGCAATGTTTGTCGCTATGGCCAGGATTCTCGCGTTCGGGAGCGACTATTTCGGGAGGTGTGTTGTTCGGCTTGAGTCACCGCACCGCTGCTGATTTCACTTTCATCATGGCCGTACCGATCATGATTGGAGCAACGCTCGTATCCGTGCTGAAAAACTTGGATACTTTGTCGATGGATTATCTGTCGTTTTACGCAGTTGGGTTTGTCAGCGCATTCGTCTTTGCTTTGATTTCAATCCGCTTTTTCTTGAAATTGATTGCGAAAGTGAAGTTGACGCCTTTTGCCATTTACCGTTTGATTTTAGCGGCAATTTTGTCGGTTATCGTATTTCTATAAAAGAGGGCATCCAGGAAATTCTGGATGCCTTTTTTTGATTAAAGTGATGTTTGGTTAATGGTCAGAAAAAATAAATGATGTACGATAACGGAAAAATAACAGCTAGCATTACTTTAAACATTGCTTTCTTCTTTTTGAAGCGCCGCCAACCCGCGTGTAGGCAGTGGAACTGCACTTTTCACACGTTTAAGTTGCGCGACGATGATGATGGAAATAATGACAAGCAAGAACCACGAACTGATTTTGCCGATGTGGACGAGCGACCAGGCGGCTTGCTGGTCGGGGTATTGCCAGGCGCCGAAGAAGGTCGTAATGTTCTCAGCGATCCAGATGAAAAAGCCGATGAGCAAAAAGGACAAGATCAATGGCATTTTGTAGACGGTATGGTGGATGCGAAACGCAACGACTGTCCGGAAAAAAATGAGGAGCAACAGCGCCTTCAAGCCCCAGCGAATGTCGTACGTGAAATGATGCGTAAAGAAGTTCGCGTAGATTAAAAAGCTGAGGGAAATCGTGTAGAACGGCTTCGGCCAACCGTAAATTTGCAAGTCCATTCGGCGCCATGCTTGGCAAATATAACTTGCGACACTCGCGTACATAAAGCCGCTATACAACGGCACGCCAAAAAACTTGCTATACGCTTCTTCGGGATAGGCCCACGAACCCATATGCACTTTGTATAGTTCGAGCGCGAGTCCGATTACGTGGAACACGCAAATGACTTTGAACTCGTCCCATGTCTCAAGTTTTATCGCCAGCATGAACACTTGTGCCAGTATGCAGACGATCAAGATGAAGTCATAGCGCGGCAAAAAAGGAAAATCGATGAATTTGGAAACGGCGAGTGCGGCAAATATGATGACGGGAAAAATACACGATAACGCCTGTAAATAACCAAAACGTAAAAAGTTCAGCATAGGCTCACCTCCTTTTTTCCAGTTTTAGCCTTTGAAATAAGAACGCTCAGATGGGATGGAAGGTTGCTGAAATCGGCAGATACCCGAAGTTTTAAGTAGGAAAATATGTAAAATATAGATCTTTGTTCCTGATAATTGCAGTTCATTTTAGGCGCATAGTTTGATAGTATTTGGAAATTAGTTCAATTATTATTAATATTGACTAATATTTATACACACCTAAAAATTGGAGGGAATTCAATGAAAAGAACAGTAAGCGGTTTATTGGCAGTGAGTCTGCTCGCCACAGCACCTTTTTCTTCGGTCCTTGCAGTATCTCCGAAAACTACATACGTCAACGCTCTTGAAGAGCAGGACGGCAGCAAATTCAATGCAGAGAATTACGATTTTACAAAGTTCTCAAAGATCGGCGCAGAGCTAGAGCGCATCAACAAAGCGTCCAACCGCATCAAAGTGGAAGTGCAAGGCGAGTCGGCTGATGGCAACCCCTTATATGTCGTGACCATTGCCGACCCGAAATTAGGCGGTAAGTTTGGCCAAAATCAGGCATTGCGCAAGCAGATGTTCAAAAATCCAGGGAAAGCTCAAGACTGGATTGCCAAAAATCCGGACTTTAAAGTGCCAATCATAATCAATGGTTCAATCCACGGCACGGAGTTTGTCGGCAGTGACGCCGTGCTTCAATTGATCGAACGTTTCGCGACGCAAAATGATGCACAGACGCAAG
>JBFIXY010000227.1:0-3566 GCA_041605655.1 Planococcus sp. (in: firmicutes)
ATCATCAATGCTGCTACGAACGAGCCGATTGAAAATGTGCGAATTATCGTCGGGGAATTTGAAGCCCGCACGAGTGCGGTCGCGAAAACAGCAGAAAAAGGCGCGTTTGGCGTACCGATGATTGCTGGAACATACGATATCACGATCCAGGCAAAAGGCTTTGGTTCACGCACTCTGAAAGATGTCCAAGTGGAAACAGGGAAGAACAAAGCGTTGAAGATCGTATTAGAACCGAACGTGGCTTCTTCGTTTAACGGGGCAGCGATTGCAAGTGTATCGAGTGAGTCGGATAGCAACCGTGTAAAAATGGCGATTGATGATACAGAAGCAAGTGTCTATGCTTCTGAAAAAGAAGAAAACGGCTTTACAGGAGCTGAATTCGTTGTTGACTTGGCATCGGACAAACCGGTGAAAATTGAAACGATCAACATCAGTGCCTTTAAAGACATCTCCAAAGGCCGATTCGCTACGATACAAGATTTCCGAGTATTGTCTTCTGAAGACGGTGAAAACTGGACGGAAATTGTCGACAGCCGCTTTACGGCCGATATTCCGCGCCCAGCAGCACCTGACTTGCATTACAAAGAGTACGAATTGGCACAAACAGTTGAAGCGAAATACTTGAAACTAGTAGTCGATAGCGCACAAAATAATGCAGCTGGCTACATCCAAGTGGCTGAACTTCAAGCGTTCGGACCAGGCAAAACGAAAATTTCACCACTTGTCATGGAACCGGAAGAGCCATTTGTTGCAACAGGTACGGTGTCAGTAGGTAACGCAGGAACCGGAATTGGCAGCTTGGCAGATGTCGGCGCGACACTTGCAGTGACGGAAAACGAATTTGTCGTTACGCAAAACCCGACACCAACGACGCAAGGATTGGACGGCTACGTTGTCACATTGCCGAACGAATTCGGAGATGGCATCCATACGTTCAACTTGACGGGTTCATCGGACATCGAATATGACTACGATGTGTTCTTCTATAATAAGAACTTTGAAGTGATCGGATCTGTCGCTACTTCAGGTGCAGATGAGTCTGGCGTCATTCCGGGCGGGACGGCTTATGTCTATGTCGGCTTATACAGCGGCGCGAACGTACCATTCACGTTTACGGCAGCTAGCTCCTATTAAGAGATGTAAAATTTGTATACTGCAAAATCCACTTCACAATCATTGTGAAGTGGATTTTTTCTGGGAAAAATTTTTCGTCTGCAATAACAATTCTGAGGTGATGGATTACCGACTTGAATGGATTGGTATACCACTGGGGGTTTATTTTTATTCAATAGGTTGCATTTAATGAGTTTTAAAAGACTTCTTCGTAGTGGGAAAAATTCCATAAAATGTTATGGAACTATAAGGAATAAAAGGATTAAAATAATCTGAATTAAAAGAATATTTAAAATGACCTTTACATTTATTAGGTCATAAGATACCATTTGGTTATATTTCTGATAAAGATATTAAATATTTAGAGGGTGATTGTTACATTTATCACATAATTTAAATTAATAATTCTAAAAATTATCTATAAACTAAGACCTTAGGATTTGCTGTTTGGAAATTGTTTGATAAGTGCCACAGTGATTTTTATGCATAAAATGAATCTCTTTATACATCTTAGATACAGCGAAAGGAATGGTTGGGTGGCAGTTGAAGATCCACTTACACATGAAGCCGCGAGAATTTGCCAATTGATGAACGTTGATATCCAATTCTCTTCCGGAATTTGGAGCTTCAGGAAAAAACGGAAGATCACATTGCCGAATCGTGCAACTTTTTATAAATCTCTTAATATAAATGTCTCCTTTTATGGCATTGAAGAAGGCGGCGCCGCAGTGAATATAGCGGAAGTCTATTTACTTAAAGAAGAAGTTCCTATTTTCACGTTAGCACTTCGGCAACAAAAGCTCTTATTTCCCACGAATTATTTGCAGCAATTGACGATTGAGCGGGAGATGTGTTGCTTGCAGCTTGAATCGTATGAGCCAGCAGGACATTTTGTCGAACGTTTGTGTGAAGCGTTTCAAGTTCTTAAACAGCAAATGCCAATGTTTGAGATGAGCAGCTAGGTCGAAGTAAAACCTTTCAATACAAGATGATGCAGTGTTCAGTAAAAAGTGAATTGAAAAAGGAGTTCGAGATATGAGACAAGAGCCGTTTTTTCCTAATAAAAAAGTAAGCTATTTTTTCCATAGATCCAAAGATGAGCACATGGAAAACGGATTGACTTCCGTCACGTTGTTTGCAAAATTGGCACGGGAAATTACATTTTACAAAGCAGGAAAAAAACGGACGCATGTGGAAACACTGTGGTTTCAAATCGATGATCTAAAGGCGGAGCAATTGACGAAGGAACTGAGTGACTTGCCGAATTGCCTGCAAAGATATGAATTGTCCGAAAACGTTTTTTATCATTTGCTTCAATTGTCCAAAAGTTGTCCGAACGAATTGTATTGGATCACGCCATATTATTTGCAGGCCAAACGGAAAATGTTCTTGCCTTGGCAGGAGTTGGAGCAGAACTGGCGGAAAAATCACGTGAACGCAACCGGCAGGTGAGCAACCTAAACAGCAGCCATCAATGAAAACTACTCACAAAGGGGATAGATCGTATGCAAACACAAACAAATAATCCGTTGGAAATGGTGCAAGTGAATAAATGGAGTCTGCAAGCGTATAAAGCCTTCATCAAAGGCTATAAGCAATACAAAGAGGCAAAAAAAACGCATGAGATGATGCAAAAAAGCATGTAAGCAAAATGGGTATTTGCAGCAGGATGTATTTCAGTTTTACAGTTTGTTGACGCCGCAGGGGAATATCCAAATTCTTTAATAAAAAAGGGGAATGACTCATGGAAAACATTCAATTTACGGAAATTAAAGATACATTCGATTGGCAGATTGGTGATTATGAGGAATACGTTGCGGGCTACAAATTGTACAAGAAGCTGAAAGAAAAATGGGATTTTATCGAAGAAGATGAAAAGAAAAATGCGATTCAATAATTACTTGGCTGGTTTCAGTGATGATGATGTCTACACGATGCTGTATTTGTACCACATCAAAGGCAAGTCGATGGATGCGGTAATGCGGAGATTTTCCATTAAGAAAGAAGTTCTTGAAGGTTTTTTAGAAGGCCGTTACCGGAAAGAATGTTATGACAGTTTTAAAGTTGTTGAAAGAATGTTGTAAGTTGAAACAGATAAAAAGCACCGCTCAATGAGGGATGATGGCCCTCTGAGCGGTGCTTTTCCAATTGTTCATAAGCATCAAAGATCAAATCATTTCCCGGGAAATGAAATGCATTCTCTATGCTAAAGTTTCATGCACGTAGACTTAAAATGCATCGGCACCACCGCCACCGCCGTCAATACCTGTTCCAGAACCGTCGGTGCCGCCGCTTGCAGTTGCATTCGTAGTGTAACTGGCAGTCACGAAAACTGCTGCTATAAACATTGGGTTCGTAACGAAGCTTAATTCATCAGCTGCCGTATAGGAGTAAGTAAATGCTCTAGCTTGCCGCTCAGCGGTTTTAGGATCGCTGCCGAGAAGGTACGCATA
>JBFIXY010000228.1:0-3560 GCA_041605655.1 Planococcus sp. (in: firmicutes)
TTATTAAATTTCTTTTTAGCTGGCGTCTGGATGTTCATAACTGACAGTTTCACTACTGCCGGGTTTATCATCGGGTATTTAGTCGGCCTTCTCCTCATCGTTATGATGCGGCGCTTTTTCTCAACTAGAATGTATCTGCACCGGGTTTGGGCAGTCATCTTCTTGTTCTTCTTGTTTTTAAAAGAGTTGGTGCTTTCGAGTTTCGCCGTATTCAAATTGGTCATCCAACCGAAGTTGGACATCAAACCGGCTATTTTCGAACTCGAAACCGATTTGGAGCAAGACTGGGAAATCACTTTACTTTCTGCTTTGATCACGCTGACACCAGGAACACTCGTTGTCGGCATTTCCGATGACCAGAAAAAATTATACATTCATGCCATCGATTTTGAAGATATCGATGAAGCGGTATCTTCAATCAAAACTACTTTCGAACGGGCCATACTGGAGGTGAGCCGCTCATGATGACATTCTACTGGGCCGCCCTTCTCATTATCAGTCTCGCTTTTGTCGGCTTGTTATTCAGGCTGATCCAAGGACCAAGCATTGCTGACCGTATCGTTGCACTCGATGCGCTAGGCGTTGCCTTAGTATCCATTGTTGCGTTATTGTCGCTCATTTTAGAAACAGAGTTCTTCTTAGAAATCATTCTATTATTGAGCATCCTTGCCTTTATCGGGACCGTCGCATTTGCGAAGTTTATAGAGAGAGGTGTGATTTTCGATCGAAAACCTAATCGTTAATACATTCATCATCATCTCGATCAGCGTAGGAGTCATTTTCAGCGCCGTAACAGCGTTGGGACTCATTAGACTGCCTGATGTCTATACACGGACGCACGCCGCCTCTAAGAGTGCTACACTTGGCGTTTTGGGTATACTGACAGGAACCTTTCTTCATTTCCTGTTGATAGAAGAACATTTCAATCCCCAATTGATCATTGCAATCGCGTTTTTGTTCATCACTTCACCCGTATCCGGTCATTTGATTGGCCGGGCTGCTTATATGTCAGGCGTCGAACTGGCAAAAGAAACGGTAAGAGACGACATGAAAGCATTGCGGGAGAAAACGAATAATCCCAAATAATAAAAGAGTTGGCTAGCGAACATCGCTAGCCAACTCTTTTTCATGTTTTTTATTCTGCCATTTTCTCAACCAGCATCGCCAGCGTACGCACCATCGCGCCTGTGCCGCCCTGCGGTCCAAGGTCATGCGCTGAAGCAGCGTGAGAAGTACCTGCAATGTCCAGATGAATCCAAGGCGTTCCCTCAGTAAACTCCCCGACAAAGCCTCCCCCGAAAATCATATGGCCATCGCGGCCCGGTGAATTGTTCAAGTCCGCTACATCACTTTTACGAATGCGTTTCTTGTCGCTTTCTGTCAGCGGCAAGCGCCACACAAACTCGCCAGTCTCTTTTGCAGCACCCATAAACAAATCGAAAAACTCATCATCGTTTGCAAGTGCTCCTGTTTTATCATTGCCAAGCGCGACGATAACACCGCCAGTCAATGTTGCTACGTCGACGATTTTTGTAGCGCCGAGCTGTTTAGCATAGGTGACGGAATCAGCTAGCACTAGCCGTCCTTCTGCATCCGTATTGAGAATTTCGATGGTCTTGCCGCTGAGCGACGTAATGACATCATCCGGCTTGAATGCATTCCCAGACACCATATTATCCGTTGAGGCAATCACTGCAATCACATTCTTCTCAGGCTGCAATTCACCGATGATTTTCATCGCGCCAAGTACCGCTGCAGCTCCGCCCATATCACCTTTCATGCCAACAATGCCGTCTTTCGGCTTCAACGAATAGCCGCCAGTATCGAACGTAATTCCTTTCCCGACTAGCGCTAAAGGATCTTCGAATCCTTCAGTGGCCTTATGTTTTAATACAATCAGCCTCGGCTCTTCGACAGACCCTTGGTTGACAGCAAGGATTGCGCCCATGCCGAGCTCTTCCATTTCAGCTTTGCCTAAAATTTCTGTTTCAAAGCCGTACGTATCACCAAGCTCTTTTGCATAATCTGCAAGAACTGTAGCTGTCAGCAAGTTTCCAGGCATATTGACCAATGTGCGGGCTTCATTGACGGATTGACCGAAAACGTGACCGATAAAAGCAGAAACCGACATTTCCTCTTCAAGTTCGTCACTCAAAAGCGACAATGTTTCCACGTCGACGTCTGCTTCGTTTGACGAAGTTTTGTAATCGTCAAACCGATAAGTTCCCATCGTAATGCCTTCTGCCGCCAAATATGCAGCGTTTTCAGCACTGACTTCATCGTTTTGGAAAGAGTCCAGATAGACCGCAGCATGACGAATCTTCTTTTTCGCCAACTCCTTGCCCACTTGAGCAAAAGCTGTACGCACACGGTCTTCCGTTAATTTCTTGCGGTCATCCAATCCGACGAATAAAACCCGTGAAATTGAACCGGATAATGTCGGATACGCAATCAACGTATTCAAATCAAATGAAAGATCCTGCTTCGTCCAATCTTCCAGTTTGCCGTTAAATCGTTCAGAAAAGCTCTTCCAGTTTTTTGTGTTTTCCGGATGGCGAGTCAACCCCACTACTAAAATATCCGCTTCGCACGTATTGGCATCATTGACTATTTTAAATTCCATGTTGAAATCCCCCTTATGTTGTTTTCCTATTAAGTGTAGCATTAATTTAGATGCACTAGTAGTTCGTAAAACGAAATGTTTTACACCTATCGCCGCTTTCTAATATGATATACTGAGAACATTAAAATTATTTGGAAAGGTTGTGTATTGGATGGAATTTTTCTCAAATCTTCCTCTCATGATCGCTTTATTCGCTATTCTTTTTGCCCAATTCGTTAAAATCCCCATTCACTACGCAGTCACACGGGAACTCAATTGGAGCCTATTCACCTCGACAGGCGGTATGCCCAGTTCGCATTCCGCAGCTGTCACTTCTTTAACGACTTCCGTCGGCATTTTGCACGGTGTGGATTCGACGTTATTTGCAGTAGCGACGATGTTTGCAGTTATTACGATGTACGATGCAACAGGCGTCCGCTTTCAAGCAGGCCAGCACGCATTGACCATTAATAAATTGCGGCAGGATTTGCACATGTTCATAGATGAAACAAGAACGTGGTCGCAGAAAAAAGAAGAGGAAAAGATCAAAGAACTCAAAACGCTGCTTGGCCATAAACCAAGTGAAGTATTCATGGGCGCATTGACCGGTATCGCCATTGCCTTTGCAATACATGGATTGATTCAGTAAGCAGAAGCTTCATTACAAAGCGAAAAGCGCCAACCCATTGGGTCGGCGCTTTTTTCTTAGAACATTTGATAGCCCATCTTACGCAGAACTTTCATGACGATACCGGATGTAATCGCTCCGGCTAAACCAGCAGATAATACGGCAATATCGCTCCCTGTCAATGACATCAACGTGTTGCCAAGCAGTGAAAATGATTCACCAGGATTGCTGAAATAATCGAACAATCCGACATCATCTATGATCAATAGCACAACAATCGGATAAACAATTGCCATTAACCAAGTCATTCGTAATAACATATTCAATAAA
>JBFIXY010000229.1:0-3560 GCA_041605655.1 Planococcus sp. (in: firmicutes)
GCTGCTAGGCTGCGATTCAAGATGCCGAGTGATGGGTCATAGATAAATGCCCAAATGAACGCGACAGAAACGGAAGACAAGATTGTCGGAAAAAAGTACAAAGCACGAAGAAATATAGTGGTTTTTGTATTTTTCAATACGATTAAAGCAAAGGCTAACGCCACAAGCGTCTGGAAAATAACCACAACAAACATGAATTTCAAGTTATTGCCGATGGTTTTCCGGAATATTGAATCAGCTGTAAAAGCACGCTGATAATTGTCAATACCAACAAATTGGAACGCTTCGCTGAAGCCGTCCCAATTTGTGAAAGAATAGAATAATGCACTGACCGTCGGATACAGAAAAAAGATGCTGTATAAGAGAAGGCCAGGCAGGAAAAATAGATAGATGGATTTAGGTGTTCTCATAATATCATTCCCTGTTTTCTTCTACGATTTTTTGGGCAGCTTCAGCTGCAGCCATAGGTTCTTCTCCGCCTAAGACATTTTCAATCGAGCTGAGTACGGCAGCTTCGATTTGTGCATTGGTGATTAAAAAGCGAGGTTGGAATCGTGTTTTCTTTTCATCAATCCAATAAGCGGTATTTTTTAACGCTTCTGATTCATAATTAACGTCAGTGACCGTCAAATGCTGTCCGGTTTCGTTGGCATATTTTGAAGCCGTTTCAGGCTGGCTCAGAAAGTCGATGAATTTCTTTGCTTGTTCTTTCTTTTCGGATTTGCTGTTGACTGCCAGCATGAACGTTGCGGTATTAATGCCTTCATAAACGGCTTCGCTTTCTTCTACTGTAATCGGTGCAAGCAGATCCAATTGCAAATCTGGATTCAGTTTCAACAAGGAAGCCATGTGGTAAGAACCGGTCGCAAGCATCGCGGCTTCTTCGTTAGCCACCATAGCCATCGCGGCATCCGCATTGGTGCCCAACGCGTTTTTCTGGATATAGCCTTTGTCAGCTAGCAATTTAAAGTCTTCGAGTGTGCTGACCCACCATTCATTGGTCAATGATTCTTCGCCATTCTGAAGCTTTGCAAAGACCTCTTCATCCGGCGCATTGTTCATCATCATGCTGTTCATGAATTGGTTCGGACCAATGTCTGCTCCAGGGAAAGCAATTGGCGTGATGTCATTTTCAAGCAAGGTATCGGCCATCTCTTGGAATTCAGTCCAGCTTTTCGGCACTTCCAAGCCGAGTTCCTCAAACATCCCTTTGTTATAAACGGGCATATTAAACACAAGTTGATATGGAATTGCAAATTGCTTGCCATCTTTTTGACCGACAGAGATGAGGTTTTCATCAAAATTCGAGACAAATTCCTCTCCACTCAGGTCCTCAAATAAACCTGCGCTTTGGATCGATTCAAATTGGGCGCCTGGGAACGAGGTGAAGACATCTCCAGTTGCACCGTCCGCTAGCATCCGCTGTGCGGTGCCTTGGTATTGGTCAGAGGGATAAATGTTCATCTCTACCGTAATGTCAGGGTTCGCTTCCTCGAAATCAGCGATGATTTCATCCAGGACAGCTTTATCTTCGCCGCGCCAGTGGATAAAGCTGATTTTTGTCTTATCGCCGGAGTCTCCAGTGCTGTCTCCGCCACTTTCGCCCGCACAACCGGAAACGATCAACACCACTAATAAAAGAAAGCTTGTTAAAAACCACTGTTTTTTCGTCATCTTGTTGCCCCCTTATTTTGGTAATAGTTTTTCCTAATTATTAGATTACCTCAAAACGGCATTTAAAAACAGAATTATCATATAATTTAGTTGAAAGTTGACAAATTCGGCGGGATTTCATAAGATGAGGTCAACCTTTTTGTACGGAGTAAGGCAGAAGGTGCCGGAAGCGGCATCGCCAAAGTACAGCTGAGTTGAGAATAGTTGAGCAAATCGTCGAATAAGAAGAGTAGCATGCATAAGCCTCTCAAAGAGAGCCAGTGTGAGGTGGAAACTGGCGGGGCATTCATGTGAATGGACTTATGAGAGACCTCTTGAAAGCCGAGTAGAGTGGTCCGTTTCCCCCGCGTTACTGGGGCAGAAGAAGAGCTGATTCAGCTTTAACATGAGGTGGTACCGCGGTCAATCCGCCCTCAGCAAGGGACATTCCTTGCTGAGGGCTTTTTTTGTTTTAGCCGGGAAGTATGGAAGAGTGATTAAAGACTAGAGGAGATGAGTAGAGATGAGAACGAAAAAGATCGAAGGAGATTCATTGACGCCGATTGCGGTGTTCAACCGCCTTAAAGGACCGAGAAAATGTTTATTGGAAAGTTCGTTGAAAACAACGGCTACAGGGCGCTATTCGTTCATCGGAGCAGACCCGTCGATGGCCTATATTGGGGATGGGAATACGTTAAGGGAAATGGATTTCAGATCTGGCAAAGAAACTGTGCATACAGGGAAACCGCTGGAACTGTTAAAGAGGTTGATGCCTGTACGCGAAGCGGCTATCGAGGGTTTACCTTTTACGGGCGGAGCGCTTGGTTATATCGGATATGATGCGATTGGCGTTTATGAACCGGTCGATGCGGCTGTGGAAAATAGCCTGCAGATGCCAGACATCCATCTGCAATTGTACGAAACGATTATCGTCTTCGATCATGTTAAGCATGAGGCCACAATTATTTCTTTCGAAGATAAAGTTGAGGAAATCGATGCACAGCTTCGAGAGCCGGAAGCGAAAGAGGCAATTTTGCATCACGACCCCTTAGCATTCAGTTCGAAGACGGATGCGGCAACATTTCGTGAGCAGGTCGAGAAGGCAAAAGCGCATATTCGCAAAGGTGATATCTTTCAAGTCGTATTGTCGCAACGGCTGTCAGCTTCTTACTCAGGAGATGCGTTCCAACTATACCGCAAACTGCGTAAGCAAAATCCATCGCCCTATCAGTTTTTCATAGATTTTGACGATTATGCCGTCGTGGGAGCCTCGCCGGAAAGTTTGCTGACTGTTCGCGGTGGCCATATGATAACAAATCCGATAGCAGGAACGCGAAAACGCGGCCGAACAGAAGCGGAAGACGCAGCGCTTGCTGATGAGCTGGCCAATGATGAAAAAGAGCAGGCAGAACATCGGATGCTTGTGGATCTAAGTCGCAATGACGTTGGCAAGGTAGCCGCGGTCGGTTCGGTGAAAATTCCAAAATACATGGCGATCGAGCGCTATCAGCATGTTATGCATCTTGTTTCAGAAGTTACCGGGGAACTTGAAAATGCCATGCATCCACTAGATGCGCTTGTATCGTGCTTACCTGCAGGGACAGTGTCGGGGGCTCCGAAAGTACGTGCTATGCAATTGATTCAACACTTTGAAAAAGAACGCAGAGGTGTGTACGGAGGAGCAGTCGGCTATATCGGATTTAATGGGAATTTGGATGTTGCGCTTGCGATTCGTACGTTTGTCGTCAAAGATGAAAAAGTGCATGTGCAGGCAGGAGCAGGCATCGTCCACGATTCGGATCCGCAATCAGAATATGAAGAAACGCTGCATAAAGCACGTTCTCTAACGGAGGTGTTCGGATGATTCTGTTAATCGATCATTACGATTCGTTTACCTATAATATCTA
>JBFIXY010000230.1:0-3556 GCA_041605655.1 Planococcus sp. (in: firmicutes)
ATGAATAGCACTTCGTCAGCGACACCACGGGCAAAGCGCATCTCGTGAGTGACGACGACCATCGTCATGCCTTCAGCGGCCAAGTCTTTCATCACTTGCAGGACTTCGCCGACAAGTTCCGGATCAAGCGCTGAAGTCGGTTCGTCAAAAAGCATCACTTTCGGTTCGAGTGCCAAGGCGCGGGCGATGCCGACGCGCTGTTGCTGTCCGCCTGATAATTGAAAGGGGTATTCGTTCGCTTTATCAGCGAGGCCGACTTTCTCCAATAGTGCTTGTGCTTTTTTACGAGCTTCTGCTTTGTTGATGCCTTGAACGGTGACCGGTCCTTCCATGACGTTTTCAAGTGCAGTCATGTGAGGAAATAAATTATAATGCTGGAACACCATGGCGGATTGTTTCCGAAAAGCATTTACTTGTTTTTTTGAAACCGGCTTGGAAAAATCCACAGTTTGTTCGCCGATTGTAACAACGCCTTCTGATGGGATCTCGAGAATATTCAGGCAACGCAGAAAGGTCGTCTTCCCTGAGCCTGAAGGACCGATGACAACAACGGCTTGTCCTTTGCCTACTGTTAAATCGATGCCTTTCAACACTTCCAGCTTGCCGAATTTCTTATGCAAATCTGTAATTGAAATCATATTTTGCTCCTTGCTGCATGATGTGCTTTATTAGCGGGAAACGTAACGATCGAATCGATGTTCCAGTCTGCCTTGCCCGATAGACAATAGGAAGCAGACCAACCAATAGATCAACGCCGCTTGACCGTATAAAAGCAGGAATTCGTAATTGGTCGCAGCAATTTGCTGAGCTACCCGGAACATTTCCGTCACGAGAATCAGAGATGCCAAAGAAGTATCTTTGACCAAACTGATAAATGTATTGGAAAGCGGTGGGATGGATACACGTGATGCTTGCGGCAAGATGACGCGGCGCAGTGATTGCACATAAGTCATGCCAATCGTATTCGCCGCTTCCCATTGCCCTTTTGGAATGGATAAAATGGCTGCTCGAATCACTTCAGAAGCATACGCACCGACATTCAATGAAAAGCCGATGACGGCTGCTGGGAACGGATCGATCACCACTCCGATAGTCGGCAAACCATAAAATAAGATAAACAATTGAACCAATAAAGGAGTGCCGCGAATAATTGAGACATAGACGCGGGCAATTATTTGAAAGACTTTTATTGTCGAAATGCGGGCAAGCGCCGTAAGTACGGCAATCACAAGGCCCAGCACGAAAGCGATGAACGACAAGGGGATGGTGTACTGAATCATCCCTTCAATCAGCGGAAGCCAAGAAGACTGAGAGATGTCCGTCAGCCGCTCAAGGCGCACCGGATCTGTGAAAATACTATTTAAGTACATTTTCGCCGAACCATTTGTTCGAAATTTCTTCGTAGGTGCCGTCTTCAATCATTTCTGACAACGCTTTGTTCACTTCTTCGATCATCGTTTCGCTGCCTTTACGGAATAATAATGCGCTTTGTGCTGCATCGTCTGCTTTCGCAACAACTTCGATATTGGCTTCAGGGCGTTGTTTCAAGAAATCCAAAACGGTCAAGTTATCGTTTACCGTTGCGTCAACGCGGCCGGAATTCAACAATTCAATTGCTTGGTTGAATCCCTCAACGCCTTCAATTTCAGCACCGAACGATTTTGCCGTTTCAGCGTAATTACTTGTTAACGACTGTGCAGATAATTTACCTTCTAAATCTTCAAAGGCTTGAATATCAGAGCCTTTCGGTACGACTAATACAGCAGTTGATGTGATATACGGATCTGAAAATTCGTAGCTTTCTTGGCGCTCGGGATTAATACCGACTTGGTTTGCAACCATGTCGAAACGTTTTGCATCAAGTCCGGCAAACATTGCATCCCATTGTGTTTCCAAAAATTCAGCTTCCACGCCAAGGCGGCTCGCTATTTCTTCTGCTATTTCTACATCAAATCCAGTCAATTTTCCAGTTTCATCGTGGAAAGTGAATGGAGGATACGTTCCTTCGGTTCCGATTGTCAACGTTCCTTCTTCTTGCACTTTCGCTAACAGATCTTCTTCTTTGCTGTCAGCCCCATCATTGGATGAATCTGGCGCAGCTGTGTTTGTTCCGCAAGCTGCCAATAACAACATAGCTCCGATAATAGCTAATAAACTTAATGTGATCTTCTTCATAAAATAATCCCCTCGATTTCTTATATTTTTTGTTGAAATCTTTTCATTACCTTCAGACCAGTAACTGGAATTATTAAGTATATAATACTAAGTGGATTACTAGGTTTTAAAGGTAAAAAAAAGTTTTCAACTTTGCGGGTCCTTAATTAGACCCATCTTTCTAAGTGATGACTCATTATAGCATCACCTTAGCAGATTTTTCAACAACATTAACTTACAATATTGAGATGGATATAAAGTAAAAGACATTGTATTTTTAAAGAGAACAATTTATAATGTTTTCATATAGAAGCTTATAGAAACGCCAAATTTAACTATATGAATGTCTTTTTCCAGAGGACAATTGTTTTATTCGAAAGGAGTGCTATTGATGAAACGTATAATGATTACTGGTGCATTAGGGCAAATTGGATCGGAATTGACGGGGAAGCTGCGCGAAATATACGGTGCTGATAACGTATTAGCGACGGATATCCGGGAGTCAAGCGATCAAAGTGGACCGTTTAGTGTATTGGATGTAACCGATGCTCAGAAGATGCACGATTTGGCAAAAGATTTTGGAGCCGACACGATGATGCACATGGCAGCATTATTGTCTGCAACTGCTGAAGAACAACCGTTATTGGCATGGAACTTGAACATGGGCGGACTAGTCAATGCACTCGAAGCTTCACGTGAATTAGGTATGCAATTTTTTACACCGAGCTCGATCGGCGCGTTCGGTCCTTCGACACCGAAGAACAACACACCGCAAGACACGCTTCAGCGACCGACGACCATGTATGGGGTCAATAAAGTAGCGGGTGAATTATTGTGTGATTATTATTTCCAAAGATTCGGCGTGGATACACGTGGTGTGCGTTTCCCCGGACTAGTGTCATATGTGGCACAGCCGGGCGGCGGAACGACGGACTATGCAGTCGACATCTATTATAAAGCGATTGAAGAAAAGCGCTACACATCGTATATCGCAGAAGGCACCCGCATGGACATGATGTACATGCCGGATGCATTGCAGGCGATTATCGATTTGATGGAAGCGGACCCGGCTAAACTTATCCACCGCAACGCATTCAATGTGACGGCCATGAGTTTTGAGCCGAGTGAGATCGCGGCATCAATCCGCAAGCACATTCCGGAATTCCAAATGTCTTATGACGTGGACCCGGTCCGCCAAGCGATTGCTGAAAGCTGGCCAGATAACATCGATGCGTCTGCAGCGAAAGAAGAATGGGGCTTCAAAACCGAGTACGACTTGGATGCAATGACAGCGGATATGCTGGAAAAGCTAAAAAAAAAATTAGCACACGCCTAAATCGATAAATAAAAAAGCTGGAAGCGAAATTTCGCTTCCAGCTTTTTTGCTTAAAATAGAAGGTGA
>JBFIXY010000231.1:0-3553 GCA_041605655.1 Planococcus sp. (in: firmicutes)
CATTTCGCGCAGCCGTTCATCAAAAAATCGGATTGGCAAAGCAAGTTTTTCCGAAATGATTTCTGCAGTCTCTTTAGCACGTGCCAAATCGCTGGATACGATTAGATCCCATGTTTCTTCGGTTGCTAATCGATTTCCTAAAGCCATAGCTTGCTCTTTTCCCGTTTCATTCAATGAGACATTTGCACTTCCTTGAGCGATGCCTAATAAATTCCACTCAGTTATTCCATGTCGCACCAAGCCAATTACTGTCATCTGATTTCCCCCTATCATTAACTGTTTCGTTACTATTATATTTTACAATTTATCCCTTATCGTTGCTACCGTATGTACACTAAATGACTGTTCTTATTGAAAATGCCATAATAAAAAAATCCCGGCACATTGGCCGGGATTTCTCGTTACACGCCCATTTTCCGGCGAGTGTTGCTAACTTTTTTCGTTTGTTGGCTTTTCAGCTTTTTCGCTTCTTTTGATGCGCCGCTGCCGCCTTTGTTGTTAGCTGCTTGGTTCTTCTTCGCTTCCAATTGGCGTTTTACCGCTTCTTGCAAACTAACTTTTTTCGGCGTTTCGTTTGTTTCAGTCATGAATATCCCTCTTTTCAGTTAACAAGTTCTTGCAAGTGTTTGATGACTTCCATTATAACACAATTTGGTCATTTCACTATTTATTTTCTTTAAACCACGAGCTGACTTGCGAAAAGAATTTAGACATGGAGTTCGGATTCGACATATTTGGTAAACGGGCAAGCAAGACTTCTTTCGGTGCTTTGAGCCCTTCTTTTTTCTTTTGCAGAACAAGAATGCCTTTTGCGTGTGCGGAATTTTTAAACAATGTATCCGGCAACTCCATCACCGACTGAATATATGCGGTCTTTTTCAAAAATGCATGAAGTTCAGCTGCTTGTGGTGATTCAAATAGCGCTTTCGGTACAACAAAGAACAAATAGCCCCCATCAACCGTATGCTTAAGCGCTTGTTCAATAAACAAATGGTGCGCATATGACATGCCTTCATCCGCTTTCAGTTCATAAGCTGCGGCTGTTTCTTCATCCGGGTAATAACCTACCGGCAAGTCAGACACGACAGCATCCACTGGATCGATCAATAACGGTTGAAGCGCATCTTGCCGGTAAAAGGTTACTGGCTGTTCCACAAGATCCGCTGCCGAAGCGGCTAAACGAATGAGCAAATCGTCAATTTCAACGCCTGTCCCCGTAATGCGGCCGTCTAAGTAATTCATAATGGTCAGCATGAGATTTCCGGTACCGAGTGCCGGGTCCATCAAAGTGAATTTGTCTTTCTTCACAAATAGTTCAACGAGGTAGCCGACCAATAGGCCAAGGGCATCTGGCGTCATTTGATGATGCGGCTGCACATGCTCTTTCATGCCTTTCAATACGGCCAATTGAATCGCTTTACGGATGTCAGCCTTACCAGCTTCAGCTGACGGTTGAATATGACCATCAAGCCAGCTTTCCGTGGTCTCAAGCAAACTTTCAAGATAAGGGAGATCTTGTGATTTCTGATATTCAGTCGTGTGCTGATCGATAAAATTAAATACTTGTTCCATAGATGAGTTCATGTATTTCTCCAATCTCAATAAGGAAACCCACTCGGTTAAGAGTGGGTTCCAGTTTTAATTTGTTAGGGCTTTGACTGCTTCAAGCGCTTTTTCATAATCCGGGTGATCTGTGCCTTCTGCAACATATTCCACATAAGCCACTTTATCCGTTTCATCGATAACAAAGATTGAACGCGCAAGCAAGCGCAATTCTTTCATTGTCGTACCGAATGCTTGTCCGAATTCCAAGTCACGGTGATCTGATAATGTTGTAATTGAATTGACGCCATTGATCTCCGTCCAACGTTTTTGAGCGAATGGTAAATCAGCAGAAATTGTCAATACTTCAACGTTTTCGCCAAGTGAAACTGCTTCTTCGCTAAAGCGTTTTGTTTGATCAGAACAAACTCCCGTATCTAGCGACGGCACTACACTGATCAAGCGTACTTTCCCCGTCGTGTGGTGCAAGCCGATCGGGCTAAGGTCATTTCCAAGTACCGAAAAATTTGGAGCTTGTTGTCCAACTTTGATTTCATTTCCCGGTAAAGTGACCGGATTGTTCTTAAACGTAATTTGTAGCATCAAAACGCCTCCCTTTCAGTGTAACTCCATCTTACTAGAATGATCAGGCGTCTTGCAACTCAGACCGTTCGGCTGGAACTTTTTGTACCATTTTCTGCTTGCGGTAGGAGTTTTCATGAATGACCGTCGTATCTGCGACAAAATCATGCACCCCTTGTTTCAAACTTGTAAAACCGACAATCCAGTATAGCGGCAAAATGGTCGTAGAGATAAAGCGGCCGATCCATTCCCTGAACAATAATGTACCCCAAGTCAATTTGTCTTCTTTCAACGAAATGACCTGCAGCCCCAGAATCATCTTGCCGACTGTCTGGCTGAAAAACTTGGTCATTAGCACAAAATAACCGTAAAAAACCACTGCTGTAACAATTGCATATGGTGCATACCATGAAGTGGTGGAAGTGTCTGCTCCAATCAATAAAAAAACAGGTTTCACTAGGATTGAAGAAGCAGAAGCCACTACAATTAAGTCGATCAAATATGCCCAGAACCGAACCCAAAATCCTGCTGGCATATGTTCGTAAAACAACACTTCTCTATCGCTTCGTTCTTTACCTGATGTTTGTTCGATTGTGGGCGTTGTATGATTAACGTGATCCGTCATTTTCATCGCCTCCTTAATTCTCACCGTATAGGTACATCATGCGTGGTGCACTTTGTTCTGTCAGCAATTTGCCGATCATTTGGGTTTCGATATCTGCCCCGAACAGCGAATTCACTTTCATTGAAAAGAACGAGGCAAGTCCTTGCTCTGCTCCGAATTCGAATACCTCTGCCCCTGTCAAGTCGTAATCTTTCTGAATAGCGGCGATAACATCTTCATCGAATCCAAAATCATCCGCCAAGTTTGCTTCTACAGCTTGACGCCCGTTCATGATGCGGCCATCAGCCACTTGCTTCACTTGTGCTTCCGTCATTTCACGGCCATCTTCAATAACGTCTACGAACGTCTCGTAAGAATCATTCAACATTTCTTGTAAAATCGCTTCTTCTTCTGGTGTCATGTCACGCGTTGGGCTCATGATGTCTTTGTAAGGGCCTGATTTAATGGTCACAAATTCGACGCCATAACGCTCAGCTAATTTCCCGTAATTGACACTTTGCATAATAACCCCTAATGAACCTGTTATCGTTTCAGCGTTCACAAAAATCTTATCGGCTGGCGCTGAAATGTAATAGCCTCCGGATGCGGCAACCGCGCCCATTGACACATAAATCGGCTTGTCGGTGCCTTCTTGGATTTCTTTGATCTTGTCGTAAATTTCGGCAGATTCAACGACTCCGCCGCCAGGAGAATTCACTTTCAAGACTACGGCTTTGATCGTATCGTCATCTTTGACTCTTTCCAATTGAGTCATAAACGATTCATGATTATAGCCAACTGCTCCGAAAAGCGACGCTGCTTCTC
>JBFIXY010000232.1:0-3540 GCA_041605655.1 Planococcus sp. (in: firmicutes)
GTACGCTTGATATGGATTAATTGTAACCATGTTCGTTCCCCCTATTTCCTTGCATCAAAAAACGTGCCATCAACCGACGCATTTTGATAAGAATTTTTATATTTCACTGATAATTGTTTCGTTTGGTTTATACGCTCCATCTGCATTTTAAACGCTTGATGGAGCCCGTTTAGCATTGGCTGCAGCTGTTGATCCAATGCAGCCAACTCTACTGCCATTTCACGTTCTTCTGCAGCCCATTCAAATCCGGGTTCTTTCATGGAGCGATCCAATTCTTCAATAGCTTCTTGCCTCTTAGCGAATAAAACCGGCAGCGCCTCTAAATCTTCCGCATTGTTATGTTCCATATTGGAATCGAGGGAAGCGGCTATTTTGTAAATTTCGTTTGTTAGACGGTGCAAATCAGAAATACGTGAAATCACTTCCGTCATTACATGCCACCTAGCGTTTGTTGCAGCCATGTGCTTTGTGAGTTCATTTGACTGATGGCTTTTTCCATCGCCGTGAATTGTTTCCAGTAACGGTCTTCAATGCGTCCGAGACGATCTTGCCAGCGGCTGATTTCGTCATCCATGCGTTTGATGGTTTTTGAGATTTGGCTTTTGTCAACTAAACTAGATGGACTCCCGGCTTTGTCACTCAAACTCTTGATTGTGTTATTGAGCGTTTCATAGACACGGCCGCCGACGCCGACATTTGCTCCATCGATACGGTTTGTAAACAACGCCATCACTTCGTCTGGCTTTTTCGTTAGCACGTCCTTCAGCTTATCTTCATCGATAAATAATTTTCCGCCATCGGTGTAGCTGCCGGTGCTGATGCCAATTTGCGACAGTAAATTGATATTTCCCGCTGCAATACCCTCGACCGGATTCATAAACGACCGACGCAATTCTTGTACAGCACTTCGTAAAATCGGGTCATTTCGCAGCAAGCCGCTGCGCGCTTTTTCTTCCCAAAGCTCGACTTCGTTCTCACCCAATTCTTTTTTCTGCTCCGCAGTTAACGGCTGGAAATTCGGGTAGCGCTTTTCCACTAGCTGCTTTTCTAAGTCGGCAATGGTTTCATTGTATTTCTGCACAAAGTCCTTAATCTTCTCGAATGTTTTCGTAGAATCCGCGTTAACGGTAATTGTCGTTTCACCGACTTCTAACAAGTTTATCGTCAAGCCGTTGATGGTAGTTTTATTGGCAGTCAAATTATCGACTGTGATGCCGTCGAATGTCATCGAACCGTTCGCAGCTGATGCCATATACCCAACAGCTGGCGCAGCAGCAGTCGTAAACTGGGTCTTGATGGTCGTGCCATCCGCTTCTTTCGCGTTGACAACCTGTGCTGCAAGCTCCGGTGTGCTGAAAGTCATCTCGAAATTCTGATCCGCACCGAGCTCTTTAGTCGACATGAAAAACCTTGAAGTCGTGTTATCAAAGCTAACGCGCAGTTCGGGGACTTTCCCAGCTGTTGCGTCCTTCAATTTTTTGGCTACAGCATCATACGTGTCTGTTTCAGCAATATCCACGATAATATCCTGTGCATTTGCACCTGTTCCTTTAATCGTTACCGAACCAGCCACTCCAATTGCATCTGTGGACTTGGCTGACTTCGTAGGATCTGCAATGGTCTTGATCGTATCCGCAGAATGGACTTTTGCTCCGCTTGCGAGTGAAGCCACTTCGATTCGGTACGAACCACTGACAGAAGTCGCTGTCGTTTCAGCGGTCGCTTTTGTCGGAGCAGTTGAACTTGCTGCATAAGAATTGAATGTGCTTTGCAGCCGCATATCACTTGCTTTTGTTCGCAAGTTTGAAAAAGCTAAGTTCGTGTCCCGAAATGAATCTTTTTGCCATTCCATCCAGGTTTTCTGCTGCATCAATTTATCCATTGGCATTTTCTGTACCGTCATCATTTCTTTCACTAATGACTCTGTATCAATACCTGTTGCTAAACCACTAACTCGCATCTAGTTCTCACTCCCTTACTTTTTACAACTTTTCATCTACTAATAACCCTGCAAATTCAGCCATTGAGGCATACATATCCAAAAACTTTTTATTAGGAATGTCTTTTATCACTTCACTAGTAAAGGTATCAACCACTTGAACATAATATTCGCCGAGCTCTTCATGAAATTGAAATTTAAGGGAGGTGTTGACCGGCACTAGAAAATCGTTCATGCCTTCTACTTTTTCTTTCAATTTCTCTTTTGTAACCTTCTCGGTCGGGCTTGTTTCGATTTTTTCTTCCAGCATTTCCGGTTTGTCTGAAACAGCAGGCATTGCTTCAATCTTCTGTGGGACATACACTACAGGTGCATTCTTAATCTCCATCGTCCGTTCTCCCCTTGGTTTTCAATTCATCTATAAATTTTATATCGGCAGAATCAAAGATTTTTTAATAGATTCACTAAAAAAAATAAAACCGATTCTTGAGGAATCGGCTTTTTTCATCATGTTAAGTTGTTAAATTGTTTGCTGACGCCTTTTGTCCAGTGGTTATTAAGTCCGGTCGGATCGTTCGCTGCTCCGACTGGCGCGTATTTCGCACCGATTGCGGCTATCGAGTCCTTGCCTTGGTTCAAGTAATTTTTCCGCAAATTGCGAGCCATATCAAAAATGCTATCTTCAACTGACTCATAGCTGCGAAGACCGTTTTTCCCCATCATGCCCGCGACATTATTTTTTTCATTCGCCGCGCGTGAAGAGCCGTTGCCCGTTTCGTGAATTGCAATCGCCGAAAGCAAACTCGGATCAATATCGTATTTTTTCCCAGCGTTGATGAAATGATTTGCCGCGCCGCTCAATTTGCCTTCAAGCGTGTTCTCTAATTTCAAAAACTGAACCGGTTTAAATCCGAATCCGCTTTTATCCGCCGCGCTTGTCGGCACTTCTGCAGTATCAATCGGAAAAACAGAAGCGGTTTGCGAAGTCATTGCTTGCGGTTGATACGGCTGAATAATCACTTGGATTGGCGTAAACGGCATGCCCATTTGATTCGCAAACGGATTTTGATTAAGCGGTACTTCCGGCTGCGCCTGCTGCATGCTTTGCATCGCAGTGCTCATGATCATCATAAACAAAGAATTGTCACTGCCCATGCCGCTGAGCGGTGAACTTCCCTCTTGGCTAGAACCAGGCATCGCTTGTGAAGCATTCATGTATTGAAGCAAACTGGACGAAATCGGATTGAACATCGGTCGGTCCCCACCTTTTTTAGAAATCTATGTGATTTCATTATACGTAATTATTTGAGAAAAAGAATAGGATAATTGTGGCAATGTTTAAAAAATGTAGGGTAAATTAAACTGACGCGAATTTTACTCAAGGGATGGATGCGAATTATAATCAAATTAATGAATAATTTGTGGGAGGAATGTACGTGGAATTAACTTCTCTGTCTATTGCTCAACAAAATGTGCTTATAGCAAGTATTTTAGGAGATGGTGAAATCACTAAACTTTACCCCGGTTCACGTAGGAAAAATAATAGTTACCGAGAACACTTCAGCCCCCAACAATTGGATTACCGAAAATGGAAGCTTAAC
>JBFIXY010000233.1:0-3537 GCA_041605655.1 Planococcus sp. (in: firmicutes)
AAGTTGGAGTAGTTCAGAATGGGGTACAAAAATAGCCATATCGATCATGGTATTTTGGAGATGGGTCGGCTATAACACGATTATTTATCTAGCGGGCATCCAAAGTATTCCGAATGATGTGTATGAAGCTGCCACAATAGACGGCGCAAGTAAAATTCAGCAAGTGTTCCACATCACTTTACCGTTATTGAAACCATTCATTATTTTAACGGTATTCTTCTCGACCGTTGGTGCTTTGCAATTGTTCTCGGAACCAACCGTCTTCTTAGGAGCATCCGCCTTTACGAGAGACGAAGCTATGACTGTTGTGATGTATTTGTATCGCGATGCATTTAAGCTTCAATCGTTTGGGACAGCTTCTGCAACAGCGATCATTTTATTGGTGATCATTGTGATTTTCGCTGCGATCAATACGTATATCACATCCGGAATCGGTAAAACGAAAAGAAGGGGGTAAACTTATGCAAAAACCAGCTAAGAAAAGAAAATTATCAGTGGGTAAGATATTCGTTTATTTATTCTTATCCCTTGCCTCCATCCTTTCGCTTTTCCCGTTCTATTGGATGTTTGTGATGGCAACTCAAACAAGCTCGGCCTATAATTCAATCCCACCAACGATTACACCCGGGAACTTGATGGTCGAAAATTTCCAAAAGGTTCTTCTTCAAATTGATTTCTTTGGGGCATTATGGACCTCTTTCGTATTATGTACCATTGTTACTCTTGTCGTATTGTTCATCAGCTCATTAGCCGGTTTTGCATTTGCGAAATTTCAGTTTCCTGCAAAAAACGTGCTCTTTATCGTCATCTTGTTGACGATGATCATTCCACCTCAACTGGGATTGATCCCACAGTATTTCCTGATTGCGAATGCTGGGTTACTTGATACCTTGCCGGGTGTTATGATTTTGTTCTTTTTGAATCCGTTAGGGATTTTTCTCATGAGACAATATGTCAGTGACTCTGTACCTGATGAATTGATCGAGGCGGCAAAATTAGACGGCTGCTCAAACTTTAGAATTTATAGAAGTATTGTACTGCCAATTATTTTACCGGCTTTCGCTACACTCGGAATTATTGTGTTTACAGCTGTATGGGGCGAGTTCCTATGGCAGTTCACGATTCTGAGAGATCCGGAAAACTACACAATCCAAGTAGCATTAGCTTCGTTGAGCAACACGTTTAATGTCGACTTCGGCATGATCTTATCGGGCGTATTCTGGGCAACGGTGCCATTAATCGTTATATTCTTATTGTTCAACCGTTTGTTTATCTCCAGTATTACGGAAGGTTCGGTAAAATAGTCGCACCAATTCGTTGCTTAGCCTATTTTAAAACTCCGTTATTCATTATGATAATTGTAGAGATCTTTACTATAGGGGCAATAGAAGGAGTCGCATATGAGTTTAAAGATAAAAGACATTGCAAAAATGGCTGGTGTGTCGCCGGCAACTGTATCCAAAGCGATCAATAATTATCACGGAATCAACGAAGGCACAAAGAAAAAGATAATGGACATTATCAAACAAACGGGATATCAACCCAATTTTTCTGCGAAATCCTTAGCGACGAAAAAATCCAATTTGATCGGCTTGATCTATGCCGGAAAAGTAAATGTTGAAATCACACACCCTTTTTTCAATGAAGTTGTGACAGCATTCAAAAAGAATGTTGGCCAATTAGGTTATGACATTCTTATGTTTTCAAATGAAAATTTTTCACAAGATAACGGGAGTTACTTAGCCCGCTGCAAACATTTCCATGTGGATGGCTGCATCATTATTACCGGGGAAGAAATCGAAGACTCGATTTACGATTTGGTGAATAGCGAAATCCCTTGTATCGGCATTGACTTAGTATTAGAAGGACCGCATTCGAGTTACGTGATGACCGATAATATCGCATTATCGGGCAAGGTGATTCAGCACCTGTATCTAAATTCAGTAAGAAAGATCGGCTTTATCGGCGGTCAGAAAGATTCGGTCGTAACGAAATTGCGAGGGCAAGGTTTCATGCAGGCGATGGACCAATTCGGGCTTGAAGTAAGGGAAGCATGGATAGAATACGGCGATTATTATGAAGAAAGTGGATATATCGCTATGAAAAAAATCCTGGAAGCTCCTGAACATCCCGAAGCGGTTTTCGCGGCTTCAGATACGATGGCATTCGGTGCATTGCGGGCGATCAAAGAAGCCGGCTTAAGAGTGCCTGAAGACATCCGTCTCGTTGGCTGCGACGATATCGATGCTTGCCGCTATAGCGCTCCGTCATTAACGACGGTTAGGCAAGACAAAGAAAAGCTGGGGAAACTGGCAGCGTATATGCTGAATGATTTAATCAATGGTACATCGGAACTGAAACCGGTTTTTATCGATTCGGAACTGATTGTACGGGAATCTTAAAACGAGTCAATTATCGAACCACAGTAAAATCTAAACCGAAATGGTTTGTACAATTCGGTAGTCGGAGGTAGAAGCAATGGCAATTATGGAATTTCCAAAAGATATGAAATGGGGAGCCGCAACGGCTGCTTATCAAATAGAAGGTGCAGCTTTCAAAGATGGGAAAGGCTTGTCCATCTGGGACACTTTTTCACATACACCGGGCAAAGTATTGAATGGGGATAACGGAGATGTCGCAGTCGATAGCTATCATCGCTACGAAGAAGACATTCAATTGATGAAAGAATTGGGCATTGATACGTACCGCTTTTCTGTTTCATGGCCACGCATCTTCCCAACAGGGACAGGCGAAGTGAATGAAAAGGGATTGAAATTCTACCATGATTTTGTAGATGCCCTACTCGCAAACGGAATTGAGCCGATGTGTACACTGTATCACTGGGACTTGCCACAAGCGCTACACGACAAAGGCGGCTGGGACAACCGCGAAACAGGTGATGCATTTGCTGACTACGCAGAGCTTATGTTCAAAGAATTTAACGGCAAGGTAAAAAACTGGGTCACAATCAATGAACCTTGGTGCGTTTCTTTCTTGTCGAACTTTATCGGCATACACGCGCCTGGCAACCAGGATCTCCAGCTGGCAACCAACATTTCTCATAATTTGCTGCTAGCTCACGGGAAAGCTGTGACGCGTTTTAGAAAATTAGGAACTGAAGGCGGCATCGGATATGCGCCTAACGTTGAATGGATCGAACCTTTCAGCAACAAGCAAGAAGATATTGATGCTTGTAACAGAGGCATGGGCTATTTGATGGAATGGTTTTTCGATCCTGTATTCAAAGGAAGCTATCCTGCATTCATGGTGGAGTGGTTTGAGAAAAAAGGCGCTACGCTTCAAATTGAAGAAGGCGACATGGAAATCATCAACCAACCGATTGATTTCTTGGGGATCAACTACTACACGGGCAGTGTTGGAAGATATAAAAAAGACGAAGATTTCTTTGACTTGGAGCGAATTGATACGGGATATGAAAAAACCGATTTTGGTTGGTTCATTTACCCGGAAGGATTCTATCGTGTGCTAACGAAGATCAAAGATCAGTATGGCGCAGTTCCAATCTACATCACTGAA
>JBFIXY010000234.1:0-3522 GCA_041605655.1 Planococcus sp. (in: firmicutes)
ACCATGATAGTTTTCGCCGCCAGTGAAAATGTTCGGTGTTGGCAATCCCATATACGATAATTGCGAACCGTCCGTTCCGCCGCGAACCGGAACGATATTCGGTGCGATATCCAATTTTTTCATTGCCGCTTCCGCAGCATCGACGATTTCCATGCTTGGCTCGATTTTTTCACGCATATTGTAGTATTGATCTTCAAGCTCCAATGTTACTGAACCTAAACCGTACTGTTCTTCAAGCTTCGCTGTAACAGCTTGCATGTGCTCTTTCTTCGCTTCGAATTTTTCTTTGTCAAAATCACGAATTATATAAGTCAGGACTGCTTTTTCCACGTCGCCGTTAAAGCTATTCAAGTGAATAAAGCCTTCGTAGCCTTCTGTTCGTTCCGGTACTTCGTTTTTCGGCATTTCTTCCTGGAACTTGATCGCGACTGTTTGGGCATTGATCATTTTATCTTTCGCAGATCCTGGATGAACGCTTTTTCCTTGGACGGTTAACTTGCCACCTGCAGCATTAAAGCTTTCATATTGCAATTCACCAAGCGGACCGCCATCCATTGTATAGGCATAATCAGCGCCAAAACGTGCGACGTCGAATTTATGGGGACCGCGTCCGATTTCTTCATCCGGGGTGAATGCGACACGAATTTTTCCGTGTTCGATTTCAGGATGCTGCAGTAAATATTCCATCGCCGTCATGATTTCAGCGACGCCGGCTTTATTGTCAGCGCCGAGCAAGGTCGTGCCGTCAGTCGTAATCAAGGTATGGCCAACATAATTCTTTAGGTCAGGAAAATCAGCGACTGTCATAGCGACCGTTTCACTAAGCTGAATATCGTTGCCATCGTATTGTTCGATGCGCTGAGGATTGACGTTTTTACCGGTGAAATCTGTCGCGGTGTCGACATGCGCTAAGAATCCGATAACCGGCAAGGAAACGTCGGTCGTTGCAGGCAATGTGCCGAAGAGGTAACCGTGTTCGTCCATGCCGACTTCTTCCAGTCCGATGCGGTTCATCTCGTTTTCAAGCTCGCGGAGTAAATCCCATTGCCCAGGAGTTGAAGGCGTTTCCATGTTTTCAAAATCGGATTGTGTATCAATTTTTGCATAGCGCACAAGGCGCTCGATCAATGTTTCAATCATCAATGTTCCTCCTAAATATGTATTGTTTTAAGTTTAGCATGTGAAGCGAGAATTTTGGCATTCGGACGCAGAAAATTGAAAATACACTCAATCACGACCCGAATGCGCTCGGTAACCGTCAATATACGCTTCTTCACAAGAAAAAGGCAGCGTCTCCGCTGCCTTTCATTCTATAAACTAATTTTTAGCTGCCAACAATTGTGCATGCGTCTGTTTAATCTCCGCAAGTAAAGAGGCATCGGTCAGCAAACGATAACCGGTGTTCGCAAGTGCTTTAGCCCCGCGGGTCAGGGCTTGATTGCCTAAGTCTGATTTTGCTGCTTCGCGGAATTCGGGCGTATGGGCAATAAGATCTTCCGCACCAATTTTGATGTATGGGTGCGCTGTCGGGATAACGTAGCTGATATTGCCGGCGTCAGTAGAACCAAATCCCGAGTTGCGCGACTCTGCAACTTGTTCGCCCTCTGCTTCCAATTCGCTGCGCAAAATCGAATCTAAAAGAGGAGTAGGGATAAGGTCTTTGACTTCATTTTGGAACCGGACGATTTTCACGTTGGCTCCAGTAGCAAGCGCAGCTCCTTCTGCGATTGCACGTATTTTTTCAGATGTATCAGCGGTCCTCTTCCACGAATCGCCGCGAATATAAAAACGAGCCGATGCGTATTCCGGAATAATATTAGGAGCATCGCCGCCATGTGTGATGATGCCATGGACACGCGCATCTGAAGGCAATTGTTGTCGCAAAGCATTAATGCTGTTGAAAAGTTGAAGCACTGCATCAAGCGCGTTAATGCCTTTCTCTGGAGAGCCGGCAGCATGTGCCGGCTTTCCGTAGAAGTGGAATTCCAATGGATCTACCGCAAGTGAAGGTCCGGTTAGCGCCGTTTTGCCGGAAGGGTGGATCATTAATGCGACATCGATGCCTTCGAGTAATCCATGTTTCACGAAGCTGCCTTTCGCGCTGCCATTTGGTCCGCCTTCTTCTGCAGGGGTCCCAAGCACAATAACACGTCCACCCGTCGCAGCAAGAGTTTTAGACAAGGCAATGGCGGCCGCAACGCTGGTTGTGCCGATGATGTTATGTCCGCATGCATGACCGAGTCCAGGCAAGGCATCGTATTCAGCAAGATAAGCGATGGTTGGACCAGGAGAGTCTCCGCCGTAACTTGCGTAAAAAGCAGTTTCGTGTCCAGCGACGCCGGTTTCGACAGTGAAGCCGGCTTCTACTAGCAAGTTCACTAAAGTCTGACTCGCGAAAAATTCTTCATTTCCGATTTCTGGTCGAGCGTGAATAGCTTGACTGGTTTCAATGTAGACGGCTTGGTTGGAATCGATGAATTGAGATATATGCTGAATGGCTTCTTTAGCAAGAGTCATTATATTTCCTCCTCATGATTTATTGGTAATCGACAAGTTCTTCAACTGAGATGAAAGTCGGGATTTGAGCACCTTTTGTATGTTCGACGATAAACTCTTTCGTGTCTTCTTGCTGATAAAGTTCAACGATTTTCAGGAAATCGGCATCCTCTGCGTTGTCTTTACTAGCTGCGATCAAGTTGATGTATGGTGTTGCTGTCTCGCTTTCACGAGCGATTGGATCTTCTGTAGGATTCAGACCCGCATCGACCGCGATGCCATTATTGATGATGGACGCTGCAACATCACCTAGTGCGCGTGGTGTTTGACCAGCAATCATCGGCACAATTTCAAGGTTTTTCGGGTTTTCAGTAATGTCAGCTGCGGTCCCTGTTAAACCGGCATCATCGGCAAGTTTTATAAGACCAGCTTCTTCAAGAAGCAACAGAGCACGTCCCATGTTCGTTGCTTCGTTTGGAACTGCAATTTGTGCGCCTTCTGGTAAATCGTCGATCGAATCGTGCTTTTCAGAGTAAAGACCCATTGGTGCAATGACAGTCGAGCCAATTGGTACGATATCCAGGTTATGCGCTGCTACAAATTCATCAAAATAAGAAATGGTCTGGAAGGCATTCAAGTCAAGTTCACCTTCTGCTAAAGCGATGTTCGGAGCGACATAATCAGAGAACGTGATAATTTCAAGGTCGATGCCTTCGTTCTCAGCTTTTTCTGCGATATAGTCCCAAATCGTCGTATCAGAACCGCTGATGCCAAGTGTCACTTTGCGGTTGCCGTCAGCACCTTCCGCGTCGTTGCCGCAAGCCGCTAAAAGCAATGCCAGTAGGGTAATCAATAAAAGAGCTGTTGTTTTTTTCATGTAGGTTTCCTCCAATAATGGTTTAGTTGATTTTTTTATCTTCTTCGAACTTGTTTGGATAGTAGGTTGCCGGCAGATTGAGCGCCTTGTACAAGGATGACGAGGATGGCTACCGTAATGACCATTACCCATGTATCGAAGCGCTGATA
>JBFIXY010000235.1:0-3500 GCA_041605655.1 Planococcus sp. (in: firmicutes)
AGCGAAGAAACAGAAGCAGCACCTGAGAAAAAAGACGCTGCAAAAGGTGAAGAGGAAACTGAAGAGCAAATGCAGTCAGGAACTGCTGAATCAGCTCAAGAAGTTGACAAAGAACCGGCGGAAGAAGAAAAGAAAGCTTCTGCTGAAACGGGCGCGGGCGAGCAAAAGCAAGCAGCTCCGAAAGATCCGAATGCGCGTGTCATCGCTATGCCATCAGTGCGTAAGTTCGCACGCGATAAAGAAGTAGACATCACGCAAGTTACTGGATCAGGCAATAATGGCCGAATCTTGAAAGAGGATATCGAATCATTCATGAGCGGCGATCAGAAGCAAGCAGCGACTGACGAAACTGCTGGTAAAGAAAAAGAAGAAGCGGCTCCTCAGGAAGAAACTTCTAAAGAAGCAGCTCCAAAATCTACGCCAGCACCAGAAGGAGAGTTCCCGGAAACGCGCGAAAAAATGTCTGGCATGCGTCGCGCGATTGCAAAAGCGATGGTTCACTCGAAACAAACCGCTCCTCACGTAACGTTGATGGACGAAGTGGATGTAACCGAACTTGTTGCACACCGCAAAAAGTTCAAAGACATTGCTGCGGAAAAAGAGATCAAATTGACTTACTTGCCATACGTAGTAAAAGCTTTAGTGAGCACGCTGCGCGAATTCCCGGCATTGAATACGTCGTTTGATGATGAAACAAGCGAAGTGATTCAAAAGCATTACTTCAACATCGGGATTGCTGCTGACACGGAAAAAGGTCTTTTAGTACCAGTCATCAAAAATGCAGACCGCAAATCAGTATTCGCGATCTCTGATGAAATCAATGGCTTGGCAACAAAAGCTCGTGACGGAAAATTGTCTCCTGCTGAAATGAAAGGCGCATCTTGTTCAATCACGAATATCGGTTCAGCCGGTGGACAATGGTTTACGCCAGTCATCAACCACCCTGAAGTTGCAATTCTTGGCATCGGTCGTATTGCGGAGAAACCAGTTATTAAAAATGGTGAAATTGTAGCAGCACCTGTGTTAGCATTGTCATTGAGCTTTGATCATCGAATGATTGATGGTGCAACGGCACAACATGCATTAAATCACATTAAACGCTTATTAAGCGAACCAGAATTACTATTAATGGAGGCGTAAAACTTATGGTAGTAGGAGATTTTCCGATTGAAACAGATACACTCGTCATTGGTTCAGGCCCTGGCGGCTATGTAGCAGCAATCCGTGCAGCGCAAACTGGCCAGAAAGTAACGATTGTCGAAAAAGAATACATTGGCGGGGTTTGCTTGAATGTCGGCTGTATCCCTTCTAAAGCAATGATTTCTATCGGCCACCGTTTTGAAGAAGCGCAGCATTCAGAAGATATGGGGATTATTGCAAAAGAAGTCTCTCTTAACTTCGAAAAAGCGCAAGAATTCAAAAATGGCGTTGTAAAAAAATTAACTGGCGGCGTTGAATCACTGCTAAAAGGCAATAAAGTTGAAATCGTTCGCGGCGAAGCGTATTTCGTAGATGAAAATACAGTACGCATTATGGACGAAAAAGCATCGCAAACGTATAAATTCAAAAACGTAATCATCGCTACTGGCTCACGTCCAGTTGAAATTCCATCGTTCAAATTCACAAAACGTGTGATCAATTCAACTGGTGCACTTGCTTTGACTGAAGTACCTAAAAAATTGGTTGTAATCGGTGGAGGCTACATCGGCACTGAGCTTGGAACAGCTTATGCGAACCTTGGTTCAGAAGTTACAATTCTTGAAGGCGCACCGGACATCTTAGCTGGATTTGAGAAGCAGATGACTGCTATCGTTAAAAAAGGCTTGAAGAAAAAAGGCGTTGAAGTGATCACGAAAGCGTCTGCTAAAGGCGTTGAAGAATCGGATTCAGGCGTTAAAGTTACGTATGAAGCAGGCGGAGAAGAAAAAACCGTTGAAGCGGACTACGTATTGGTCACTGTTGGCCGTCGTCCGAACACAGACGAAATGGGCCTAGAAGAATTAGGCATTAAAATGTCTGAACGCGGTTTGATCGAAGTTGACAAGCAATGCCGTACGAGCATCTCGAATATCTATGCAATCGGCGATGTTGTAGCTGGTTTGCAATTGGCTCATAAAGCTTCTTACGAAGGTAAAGTAGCTGCAGAAGCGATTGCTGGAGAAAAATCAGTCGTTGATTACTTGGCGATTCCTGCGGTCTGCTTTACAGATCCAGAACTAGCAAGTGTCGGTCTTTCTGAAGAGCAAGCGAAAGAAGAAGGATTCGAGGCACAAGCTGCGAAATTCCCATTCGGCGCAAACGGTCGTGCTTTGGCACTTAATGCTGCAGAAGGTTTCGTGAAACTGGTTTCACGCAAATCTGACGGCTTATTGCTTGGAGCTCAAATTGTAGGAGCAGGCGCATCAGATATGATTGCTGAGCTTGGCCTTGCAATTGAAGCTGGTATGACTGTAGAAGATATTGCAATGACAATCCACGCTCACCCGACTTTGGCTGAGATCACGATGGAAGCTGCAGAAGTGGCATTAGGAACACCTATCCACATCATTAAATAAAACAAAAAAGAAGCCGGTGCAGCATGCACGGCTTCTTTTTTTATGCGGAAATTTATGGTAGAATATTTTCGGAAGGGCTATAGGTGATAAATGATGATACAGAAAAAATGGGCCGCTTTAATGGCTAGTACGATATTATTAACTGGATGTGGAGCTGACAATTCGAGTCCCGAGGAACCAGCAGAAAAGGCTGAAGAGGCACCTGCTGAAACACCTGCTCCAGCAAAAGACGAAGTTGCACCAACTGAAGAAGCTGCTGTTCCCGCAGCAGAAGAAACGGAGCAGCAAGCAGAACCGGCTTATCGTTTGAATACGGCCAACTGGAGCGTTGAACCGATTGCTGATGCGCCTGCACAAACCGTGTTGATGACGATTGATGATGCACCAGACAAACGCTCTGTCGAAATGGCGGAGACGTTGAAGGAATTGAATGTGCCTGCAATCTTTTTTGTAAATGGACATTTCCTGGATAGCGAAGAGGAAAAAGCGAATTTGAAAGAAATTCATGACATGGGCTTTGCCATTGGCAATCATACATACAGCCACACTAGTTTAAAAACACTTACGGAAGAGCAACAACGCGAGGAAATCTTGTCGTTAAGCAATATTGTAGAAGAAATCATCGGTGAAAGACCCATTTTCTACCGCGCGCCGTTTGGTGAAAACACAGATTTCAGCAAATCACTTGTTCAAGAAGAAGGCATGTTATTGATGAACTGGACTTATGGATACGATTGGGAAAAAGCATATACTGAAGCAGCTCCATTAGCGGATATTATGGTGAATACACCATATTTGCGCAACGGTGCCAATTTATTGATGCATGATCGTGAATGGACAGCGGCAGCTTTGCCGGACATTGTAAAAGGGCTGGAAAGCAAAGGCTACGGCTTTATCGATCCGTCGGCTATTGAAGGTATAGAAAAATAAAAAACAGCCAGGGGC
>JBFIXY010000236.1:0-3480 GCA_041605655.1 Planococcus sp. (in: firmicutes)
GAAAAAACCACACTCAGTGGCAGAACATGTACGTCGTGTTTTTGGATGAATTCATCATCAAGTTGTGCAGCTGTATCCGTGATCCACGCTATCTTTTTCATCAATAATTCTCCTCTAGGTACAAATTTCATGTTGGAGCCAGCTATCTACTATTGCTAATTTACATGAGGCACCCATGTTCGGCTAGTGACAGGTGTCATATAAACACAAACTTTTGTAAGCGCAGACATCATTTGAACTTAAATTAGTTGAATTAAAGAATTATCACATTTAAAATCGCTTCGGTCGCTTTGGGCAGAGCTCTCGCAATGAGCCGAGAAGAACACTCGTCTCATCGCTTCGCCCAGCCCTTTGACGCGCCTCAGCTAAGAAATATTTTTATATGAAGCAAAGCAGCGAAGAAGCCTTTTGCTACTGTCGCTCCACTCCTTCATTAGCTTCGGGACATGAAAGTGCTTTACAGTGATGAGTTCATCGTTGCAAGGGTATTACTCAAATTCTGAGGGCGATATCTTCATAAATTGTTTTATGAAATATTGATTACCAATATTCCCAAGTTCAACTAGTATAAGTTTTTTCACAAAAAAACAGCCAGCACCCTCAAATTCAGGTGCTGACTGTTCTACTCATCTATTAAACATCTTTTAATGGATCAATACCCATTTTTTTATTTCTCGCTTTAACGGTTTTGCCAAACTGACTTTCATACATGGCTTTTGCCGCTTTCGGTGCAGCCCAAAACGTTGGCAATAAGAGCAGCGACACCGGAATCGCCGTGACGACGATAAACGATTGAATCGCGCTAATGCCGCCTTCGCTAATCATCAAGAGCACAATCGCTACGGCACCCATGATTAGTGTCCAAAAAACTCGCATGCTTTTTGGCGGACGGTCATCCCCTGTGATGGCAACCGCAATCGTATAGGCCATCGAATCGGAAGTCGTGATCACAAACAAAATAGTCACTAACAAGAAGATGGGTGCAATAAACCCACTCAATGGCAATTGCTGCGCAATTGCTACCATCGCAGCTGGAATACCGGATGTGTTTAATGCATCTGACACGACGCCTGGAGACGCGAGTTCATAAAACATGCCTGTACCGCCTACGACGGTAAACCAAAATGCAGTGACGATCGGTGCAATAATGGCTACGGCCAAAATCAGTTCCCGAATCGTGCGTCCACGTGTAATCGTTGAGATGAAAATCGCCATCATCGGACCATACCCTAGGAACCAGCCCCAGAAAAAGATCGTCCACGAACCTAACCAAGCCGAGTCTCCGCGGAACGTACTCATGGCTAGAAATTCCTGAAGATGCACACCGGATGCTGCTAGGAATGTATCAACGATAAATCCGCCTGGTCCCAACAACAGAATCGCCACCATCAAAACCAGCGTAATGATGATGTTTAAATTACTAAGAAATTGAATCCCTTTACGCAATCCAGTAATGGCGGAAATTGTCGCAATCACTACTACAGAAGCAATAATCATCACTTGTGTGAATAAATTATTCGGCACACCGTACATAGTTTCCAACCCGTAAGCTGCTTGTAAGCCGAGAAAACCAATCGGCCCAATTGTTCCCGCTGCTACTGCGATTACTGCCGAGGCATCGATAATCGTACCAAGTACACTATTTTTCATAATTTTTTCACCGAGCAATGGATACAGCAAAGTGCGCGGTTTCAATGGCATGCCTTTTTGATAATGAGCATACATCAAAACGATGGTGCCGAGCGTACCGAGAATCGACCACGCGAGAAAGCCCCAATGTAGATACGACTGGGCAAAAGCCGGAACGACTGCACTTTCTGTTCCCGATGTTACACCAGGTCCCGCAAAGTTCGGTGGCGTTGAAAGAAAATGGTACATCGGTTCAGCCGCTGCCCAAAATACGCCGCCTCCTGCTAGCAAAGTGGTCATGATCATTGCGATCCATTTGAAATAACCCACTTCCGGCTTGTCCAAACCGCCGAGCCGGACATTGCCGTATTTTGAAAATCCAAGAAAAAGTGCGATAAAAAATGTTCCCAATAACAAGACTTGCCAAAATGCCCCGAAATACTTCACGGCAAACGCGAATGATTGATTAACCCCATTCGACACAAATTCTAAATTGATAAACGACGCGATCACAAAAGCGACAAGCAAGCCGCCACTGATGATTAGTACGGGCCAATCCGTCCTAGATCCAAATTTCTTCAAAAAATAAAACCTCCATTATAAGCTTCAACACACATCGTTACGAGTGCTGCTTCTTTTCCTATTTTCAGCTTTCCAGTCCGCCTGGTGAGTTTGGCAGTTCATCCAGCACTAACTAAAAGCCCATATCCAAAACTCCACTTTTCAAATTTGCCCTTCACTTCTTTTGCATAAAAAAAGAGAATTCCACACTTGAAAGGTTTTTTGCAATAAGTATGCAATTGTATAGGAGATACACACAATTTGACAACACATTAGACTTATCAAATTTTCAAATGAAGAGATAGCTTGAATCCCCATCCTTTTTCCGGAAATTTAATCAGACGAACGATTGAGATCGAACATCATAATGTGGCCAATAAAGTTATTTCAAGAAATCAATACGTCTTTCTAAATAAATACAAAAAAGAGAGAACCCTTTTTAAAACAAGGGTTCTCTCTTTAAGTTAACTTGAATTACATCATGCCGCCCATGCCGCCCATATCAGGCATGCCGCCGCCTTGTCCTGCTGGTTCAGGAATGTCTGCAACTACTGCTTCAGTCGTCAAGAACATCGCTGCAACAGATGCTGCGTTTTGAAGTGCTGAACGCGTCACTTTGGTTGGATCGACGATGCCTTCTTCAAGCATGTTGACCCATTGACCATTCGCTGCGTTGAAGCCGATGCCGACTTCTTCTGATTTCAAGCGATGAACGATGATCGATCCTTCAAGGCCTGCGTTTGTTGCGATTTGGCGAACTGGCTCTTCCAAAGCGCGAAGAACGATTTTAACGCCTGTTGCTTCGTCGCCTTCTTTCGTTTCCAATAGCTCAGCCACTTTATTGTATACATTGACAAGCGCTGTACCACCGCCTGCAACGATTCCTTCTTCTACTGCTGCGCGCGTTGCGTTCAATGCATCTTCAATGCGCAATTTGCGTTCTTTCAATTCTGTTTCAGTCGCCGCTCCGACTTTGATCACAGCAACACCGCCGGCAAGTTTCGCCAAACGTTCCTGCAATTTCTCTTTGTCGAATTCTGAAGTCGACTCTTCCAGCTGGTTGCGGATTTGCGCTACGCGAGCGACAATCTGCTGCTGGTCTCCAGCGCCTTCAACGATTGTTGTGTTTTCTTTTGTCACAACAACTTTCGATGCACGGCCAAGCTGTGTAATGTTCGTTGTTTTCAATTCCAAGCCAAGGTCTTCCGTGATCACTTCAGCGCCTGTTAATGCTGCAATGTCTTCCAGCATCGCTTTGCGGCGATCGCCGAATCCAGGAGCTTTAACTGC
>JBFIXY010000237.1:0-3479 GCA_041605655.1 Planococcus sp. (in: firmicutes)
CGCAGCATCCAATCCATCGTGCCTTGCAAAACAGCTGCCACACTAAATGTATTTGTCAGCATGATAGGCGACTCCAAAACACCGAGCTCTTCGATTTGTACAAGGCCGACCGTTTTACCGAAGCCATTCAGCACAAAGCTTGCAGCGGGTACTTTTTCTTCGAACCAATTGCCATCATGCGGCAAAATGGCGGTGACACCTGTGCATACAGCGTCTTGCTCAGAAAGGCGCTCGTCAAGTGTTGTATGACCGACTGCAACGCCGGCGACATCAGCGATTGAATTCAACTTCCCTTTTTTCAATGAAATCATCGACTCCTTTCTTTAAGAACAACAACAGCAGCCAAAGAATTTTGGCTGCTGTTGTTATTTTATTTTACAATGACGACAGGACCGTGAACGCGTTTTGCGACCTTGTGGCTGACGCTTCCGAGTACCATTTCCTGAAGCCCATTCAAACCGCGGCTGCCGATGACCACCACATCATAGCCAGTATCGTTGGCATGTTTTACAATGGTTGGACCAGGCGTACCATGGAGTGTTTTAGTTTCAAAGGCAACACCGGCCTCTTGGAAGATGGCCTCGAGTGGCGCAAGGTGTTTGCGGCGTTCGAAATGGACTTCATCGCTGCTTTGACCGTGAAGAATTTCATTTCGTGCTTTTTCATAATCGATCACATACAACAATGTAACAACGGCGCCAATATTCGATTTTGCCATTTTTACAGCTTCGTGTGCGGCGCGCAGCGAATGATCCGATCCATCTGCAGCAACTAAAATTTTCTGATACATCCCAATTCCCCCTCAAGATTATCCGGATATAGATGAACTATTCGACAAAGGACTGCATAATCCTTTACATAAGGTTTAATCAGTCTGAATTAGTTGGAACCTTCATTCAAACGACCGTTTGACTAATAAAAACGAAAGATTTATACTGACAGTAACAATCAAATGGGTGTTTGAATAAGTGGGAGGGATTGCTGTGAAGGAAGTTTGTGAAGTTACGAAAGTTCATCCGGAAGTGGTGGAGAACGTTCAAAATCACATGGAAGATTTATCGGAAGTTGCAAATCTTTTCAAAGCGCTGGCGGACGAAACCCGGTTAAATATCGCTTATGCATTGACTATAGAGGAAGAGATGTGTGTTTGTGACATTGCTGCGGTCATCGGTTCTTCGAACGCAACAGCGTCGCATCATTTGCGCTATTTGCGGGAACGGGGACTCGCAAAGTCTCAGAAAAAAGGCAAGCAAGTGTATTATTCGCTGTCGGACAAACATGTCCACCAGCTTGTTACGATCGCCCATGAACATGCGAAAGAAGGTGCTTACGATGCAAAAGACATACCGTCTTGAGAACCTTTCCTGCACAAGTTGTGCAGCGAAATTCGAAAAAAACATCCGCAATTTACCTGAAACAAAAGACGTTACATTGAATTTTGGTGCATCGAAGTTGACGGTGGATGGAAACGTGACGATTGAAGAACTTGAAAAAGCTGGTGCATTCGACCATATCCGCATTTATCCAGAGCGGGAAAAAAGGGTTCATGTGCCATTTTACAAGCGGCGTCAAACGATTGAGACAGCTATTTCGCTTGTTTTATTGATAATCGGAATTGCCGTTTCGTTCCAGGCTTCCGAAACAGCTCCAGCGGCAATCGCCTTGTTTGCGGGATCGATGTTGGTCGGTGGCTACCATATGTTCGGGACCGGGTTGCGCAATTTATCGAAGTTGCAATTTGATATGAAAACATTGATGACCATCGCGATTATCGGTGCTGTCATCATCGGTGAGTGGCGCGAAGGCGCGGTCGTTGTATTCTTGTTTGCGATCAGCGAAGTGCTGGAAGCATTTTCGATGAACAAAGCACGTCAGTCGATTCGTGGATTGATGGATCTTGCACCTGCACGTGCGTTGATCCAACGCGGCGGCGAACTTATTGAAATGGATACGGAAGACATCCGTATAGGCGACGTGATGATCGTGAAACCGGGCCAGAAAATCGCGATGGATGGCGACGTTCTTCGCGGGGAAAGTTCTGTTAATCAGGCGGCCATTACAGGCGAGTCGATTCCCGCTTCTAAAGGAGCAGGGGATGAAGTTTTTGCCGGAACGATGAACGAAGAAGGGGCATTGGAAGTTACAGTGACCAAACGTGTCGAAGACACAACCATTGCTAAAATCATTCACTTGGTGGAGGAGGCGCAAGCTGAAAAAGCACCTTCACAACAATTTGTCGATCAATTCGCTAAATACTACACACCAGCGATTATCGCCATCGCCTTTATGGTGGCACTGATTCCTGGATTTGTTACAGGCGATTGGCAACTATGGGTATATCAAGGGCTCGCCGTATTAGTAGTAGGCTGTCCATGTGCGCTTGTCGTTTCAACTCCGGTCGCGATTGTCACTGCAATCGGCAACGCAGCCCGTCAAGGCGTCTTGATCAAAGGCGGTATTCACCTAGAGGAAACGGGACGCATCAAAGCAGTCGCGTTTGATAAAACAGGTACGTTAACAAAAGGCTACCCGGAAGTAACGGATGTCTTTGCAGCGAATGGCTATGAAAACCAAGACGTCTTGAAAATTGCAGCTTCTGTTGAGGCGATGTCTCAGCACCCTCTGGCACGTGCTATCACTATCCAAGTGGAAGAAGCTTATGCCGTCATGGCGTTCAAGTCAGTGACAGGAAAAGGTGTCACGGCTTCGGTCAATGGTCAGATTGTGTACGTTGGAAGTCTCGCCTGGGCAAGGGAATTCGGTTTCACTGTTCCGCAAGCTTCCGAAAAGTTGCAGGAAAGCGGCAAATCGGTGGTAGCAGTATTTTCTGATATGGAATTGATCGGTTCGATCGCGGTAGCCGATGCTGTTCGTTCTGAAAGTTCGGCAATCATTCAAGAACTGAAGGAGATAGGCATTGAAGAAACAATTATGCTGACTGGGGACCATCCGGTGACGGCGCTAGCGATTGCAGAACAAATCGGGGTCACTGATGTTCGTGCTGGTTTGATGCCGGAAGAAAAACTAGCGGCAGTCAAAGAACTGCAAGGCGTATATGGCCGCGTGGCAATGGTTGGCGATGGCATTAACGATGCACCGGCGTTAGCGGCTTCAACAGTCGGTATTGCTATGGGCGGTGCAGGCACCGATGCGGCGTTAGAAACCGCTGATATTGCGTTGATGGCAGATGATTTGGAAAAACTTCCTTATACAATTCGACTCAGTCGAAAAACTTTGCGTATAATAAAAGAAAATATCATTTTCGCATTAAGTTTGAAAATTATCGCTTTGCTTCTGATTATTCCGGGTTGGTTAACCTTATGGATCGCTATTTTTGCGGATATGGGCGCGACATTGCTGGTCATTTTGAATGCCCTTCGTCTCGTGAAAGTCCAGAAGTAAAGTATGTTGGGGGATATCGCATTGAAGTTGACTGAATGGACGATAGAGGAACAAGAACAGCTTATTGAATTCATGAC
>JBFIXY010000238.1:0-3475 GCA_041605655.1 Planococcus sp. (in: firmicutes)
CTATTAAGGACGGTCGATTGTGCTACCCATATCAATGAAGTCTGCTGTTGCATTCACATCAGCATTGTCGAAAATAGTCAATCGCACAATTAACTTTTCTTTCTCATATACAATGCCCGTGACTTTGCCCTCAGGAGTTGGAATTTCATATGCAACTGAGTTGAGGAACTTCACACCTTGTGGCGCACTAGCTTCTGCTATTTCAGCATCTGGATTTGATGCAGCGATTGTTTCTTTCATAGAAGACTCTGCTAAAGAAAACTCAATGTCTTCTTTTGTAAACGTTTCAATGCGCATAAAGATGGAAGAATCCTCTTCCCACATCAAAACATCTCTTCCTGGCTCTTCTGCGGTCAATTGAAAACCTGGCAGAACATACATTTCATATTGTTGTTCTTCGCTCGTTGATAGCTCCCCTTCAGTTTCCGCCTTTGTAGGCTCTTCCTCAACAATTCCAGATTCTTCGTTTTCAACAGGAGTTTCTTCAGCTGGATCCGTTTCAGGTGAAGTTTGCTCGGAGCCAGTCGATTCTTGCTCTGTTTCTGATGTTCCACATGCAGCTAATAATCCGCCAATCGTAAGGACTGCCGTCGCCAAAAATATATTTTTTTTCATAATAATTCCTCCCTTTCCTGTAGTTGACGTTTTACTTGCATCAAGTGTTTCAATTATAGCAAAGGTTTTACCAAAAACAATAGAACAACCATGACAAGGTGCGCGATGATCAATAATGGCATGCTGCGCTTCCATTCATATAGAAAACCAAGAATTAAGCCAGCAGTTATCCCGGCGAATATGCCAGGAATAAAACCACCAAGTCCGAGTGCTAGCCCGAAAAGAGCGGTAGAGGTCAAGACGGCAGCGGGAACTGACATATATTTTTTCAATTTCTGTTGAACATAGCCACGCCAAAAAATTTCTTCACCTGGGACAATAATGAACAAGAGAAGCAGGTAATGCCAAATGGACACTGGAGCGTAATCACCTAAAAATCCTGCAATGGAGGCTTCAATCGAGAAAGGGAATAATTGCAGTACTTGATAACTTCCGGCTAACAAGCCGTATATCACTGACCCGTAGCCAAGGCCGAACACCAATGATTTCCATGTTGGCAATTCATCGAATATTTCCGTGTACAATAAAGCGAATGGCATAAGCAACAATAAAGCGAAAGTATACATATACCAAAATATCGCGATGTTTTGAAAAGCCATAAAATAAAGCAGAAAAGCTGCGGGAATCAGTAATAGTAAATGATGGGTCTTTATAAAATTCAACATAAAAAATCCTCCTAAATAATGGCCGGTGTCGCTCAGGTAAGCATCACAGACAAAGATGTTCAACTTCGAATGTTATTGTATAATTGAAGTTATTAACATTTCTTTGGAAATTAGCCAATAATTGTCCAGGGAGTAACCCTTGAGGTTTATAAGCATTACCATTTTGTAATTATATCAGAAGCTGATAGACGAATCGAAGATGAAAGGGTGGAAAGAAAAATGACAGATTACACAGAATTGCTTGATCAATTGAAAAGTGGGGAAATCGAGTCGCTGACCATACAAAAGCAAGATTTTCTGGAATTTCGCAAGGTCTTAGTTGAAAGAACAGATTTCAAGCATTACCGAGGAGTTGCTTACCACCATGGCGTAACAATATACTCTTATACAGAAGAACCATCAAAGTGATCATACTAGGATAATGAAGTTTGAGGGGAGAAACAAAGTGGAGAAGTTGAAAAAAGTAAGGCAGCATTTAAATGAATTAATTGTGGGGCGAGAAGAAGAGATTGATTTTATGTTGATTGCTTTGCTGCAAGAAGGGCACGTGTTGTTGGAAAGTGTTCCCGGGTCGGGTAAGACTTGGATGGCCAAAGCATTCGCTGGATCTTTTAGGGGAGAGTTTCAACGAATGCAGTTTACACCTGACGTTTTGCCATCTGATGTAACGGGCATCCGCTTCTTCAATCCGCAAACGCAAAACTTCGAATTGCGACCGGGAGCAGTTTTAACAAATTTATTGCTTGCAGACGAAATTAACCGTGCTACACCTCGAACGCAATCGAGTCTTCTTGAAGCGATGGAAGAAAAGCAAGCAACCATTGACGGGGAGACGCTGCAACTGCCCAATCCTTTTATCGTCATTGCGACCCAGAACCCAGTAGAGTCGCAACAAGGGACGTTCCCGCTTCCTGCTGCTCAATTGGATCGTTTTTTATTCCGATTGGAAATCGGCTATCCAAGTTTCGCTGAAGAAATGAAAATCATACGGGATTTCCGAGGCAATGCATCGCATAAAAAAGAAATAATTGCTGTGGCTTCAATCGATGAAGTTCAGGAGTGGACATCTGAAGCAAAAAAAGTGACCGTCCATGAAGATATCGAACGGTACATTGTCGAATTGGTCCAAGCAACTAGAAAGCATCCGCTCATCGAACTTGGTTTGAGTTCCCGGGCAGCTCTTGCGCTCGTACACGCAGCACAAGGTCGGGCATTCATTGAAGGGCGTACATTCGTAACGCCGGACGATGTAAAATACATCTTGCAGCCAGTAGCCTTGCATCGTCTCCAGCTTACAGGAGAAGGAATGCTGATTGCAAAACCGACAGATGTGCTGACTGAAATCGTCAGATCTATTCCAATACCTGTTGAGGCGTTTTAATATGCAGTGGATTCGCCGTGAGGAAGGCACTGAGCAACAGAACATCATCTTGGGGATACTGTGCATCTCTTTTTTTATCGCATGGATATTTCTGATGTATGAGGCAGCGGCCGTCTTATCATTTGCGGCTGCAATATTTACCTTGCAGTGGATATATGGGAAACGTGTAGGGAATAACCTTGTGTATCATAACGTAACTATGCGTCACCGCATTCTTTACGGTGGAGAATCTCAATGGACTTTGGAATTTGAAAATAAGGGATTGCCAATATGGGGAGGCAACCTGAAGATTGAGTTTCAGGATGCAGTCAACCCCATTGAAGGACGAGTAGAAGCGTTTGGAGATGTGATTGAATTGGATATCCCTTTCAGCATCGGCTTCAAAGAGAAAGTCAATGTTAAGGTGCCGCTCCAGGGCAAGCGCAGAGGATTAGCAAGACTTAAGAAAATGGAAGTGAGCATTCCGTTGCCGTTCGGAGGCGGAGAGGTCGTTCTCGACTATCGTGATCGATTGCTGCAAGAACAATTAGTTTACCCAAAGCTGAAAAATTTCTTTTTTGTCAATAAACCTTCTAGTCGGAAATCCGGCCAATTTGTTTTGAATCATACTTTGTTTGATGACCCGTTTCAGCCTGTAGGAACAAGAGAGTATGTTTCGACAGACCAATTTCACCACATTCATTGGAAGGCGAGCGCCCGCATGCAAAGTTATCAAACCAAAATTTTCGCACAAGTGGCAAACGAGTCGGTCTCGTTCCTATTGAACGTTGCGTCACATTACGGAACCATCGTGAATTTGGAAAATCGAATTGAA
>JBFIXY010000239.1:0-3472 GCA_041605655.1 Planococcus sp. (in: firmicutes)
CCTATATTCGCTAATTCTTTTGTATCACAAGAATGAAATTCATTTAATATCTATACTTTATGTATAATGTAATTTGTTCACCTCCTCTGTCTGATAGAGTGTATACAATATGAAAAATGCCTTTCCGGTAAAATATCGGAAAGGCATTTACTATTTAAAATCACATCTCATATTTAAAGAAGAATTTAGCGTAGGCGCGTCGACGGGGTGGGCGAAGCAAGAAGACAGGCGGTTTTCCTGGCTTCTTGCGGGAGCCATCCCCAAAGCGACCGCAGCGGTTGAACTATTATTAGCTTCCTCGAATGAACAATACGAGCTCTCCTTTTCACTTTCAGTCCGTATTCAAATTCATTGCAAATTTCATACCCAAGTAAACATCAGAGCTTCGCGGACTATATTGTCGCACTTCCACTGCTACTACGTTTTCCCCTTCTCTTAAATTAGCTAATCCTTCTTCGTCCAATATGATACGATTCTGTGTATTTTTTTTCGGGATATTTTCCACATCCAAATCTTTTATGTGGTCGTCATATGCCATTTCACCGTCAGGCAGGTCGAAGCGGCCAATCTCTTTGCCATTTAAATAGAAGACTGCACCATCGTCCACTTCAAAGTCAATGACACCAAAGTTGCCAATTGCTTCTGCCTCATCAATTGTAAATGATGTGCGGAAATAGGAAGTTGCATACTTTTCAGATTCATCCCCGCCAAACCCAATGACTGTCTGAACTTCCCCGAAATCTTCATCATCTTCCCCTTCTGGGTACCCGAGCGGCGCAGGTCCAGCTTCCCAATCACTATCGTCAAATTCCAACTTCATCCAATCAGGTCCTGGGTCTGTACCGTCGTCTATATACTTCCAATTCGAATCCGCTTCTACTAAAGTCTTCTCAGCATGATCGACAATCGACAGTGTGACCGGTTCTGTTGTCAGCTCTTGATTATCCGCCTTCACCTCTGCCCATACTTTAACTTTCCCAGGTTCTGCATTTTCCGCTGCACTTACAATACCTGTCGGAGAAACGACGAGAGCACCTTCCGGCTGTGTTCGATAAACAATATTCTCACTATACAAATCATATTGCCCGCCCTCGGTATTAACTGCTGCGACGTCAAGAGTCACCTCTGGGTAAAACGATGTCGGTTCGCTTGCTAAAACCTTTCCTGACATTAACAGATCGATATTACTGAGTCCTGGAACTTCAACCTTTATGGAATCGTCTTTGATGATTTTATACGTATCGACAATTTCCATTGTATCAGTCCGATGTGTCGTAAATTCCAGGCTCTTCGGTGTCACTGCTATGTTGACGAACGTCGGCACCTCAAGTTGTTCTCTAACTGCAGAATATGGTTCTGGATCAGGGTACATATCATAAAACTTACTCCCACTTGCTGAATTCGCAGTTAGATAAATCGTTCCTTCAGGATTAATGAGCGCTCCGTTTTTAACCATATGATTTTTCAGTGCCTTAAAGTCTTTCATTTGGTAGCTTCTAACATAAGAATGGTCATGACCCATTAAGGTGGCATCGATTTCTAGTCGATCGATTACAGGAACAAGCTGTGTTCTTAAATCAAGGACATGCTCGCTTTTCGAGTGCACTGCAGCGCTATAAATAGAGTGATGAAAAGTGACGAACTTCCATTTCAAGTCCTGATCAGCAGTCGCCTCTATCGTTTCCTCCAAAAATTGAATATGTTCCTCTGCATTTGTTTGGTTAGAATTCAAGTGCATAAATAGCGAATCACCGTAAGTATAATAGTAATTGCCACCTGAATGATCATAATTCCCGAGTACTACATTTTGGTTCGGAACATTAAAATGGTATTCGTAGAAAATCGTATTATCGTGGTTGCCAATTGTTGTAGCAGTTGGTACCCGCTTTAATACATCCGGCTCAAAATAAGCTTCATATTCCGCTTCCACAGTTCGCGACTCTACTTGATCCCCTGCGGACTGAATAAAGCTCGTCATCGGATATTCATCAATAGCCTTTTCCAAGGTCTCGTTCCAGCCCGCTATGTCTTCTTTTAAATTTCCGGAAGAGCCGATTTGCGGATCGCCCATCAACAGGAAATTATATGTGTCCGTTTCACGGGTATGAAATCGGTATGAATCGCTCCACTTCCCATTTCCATCGCCTAGCCTATAAATATATTCAGAAGAAGGCTCAAGACCGGTAATCTTAGCTTCGTGGGAAGCAAAGCCTTCTGAAGCGATATCCAGATGGGCCATGCTCGTTTTTACATCGGCCAACTTTTGTTCAGCAACAAAACGGTTCTCCACTTTTGCATATTCAACCACCCCAGGGATACGGGTATTCGGCGAATACCAGGAAAAGTTCATTTCTTGCTCATTGCTCCCTGGAGCGAATGCAATCGAACTGATAAGGTATTGCGATGTTTCCGGGAATACAGTAGGACCTCTCCGATCGAGCAGCAAATAGAAACGGTCATATTGTTCTTGGTAGCCGCCTGAAAAATTCAGCAATTCCTTAGACAAATGAACATTTCTTTTTTCTATTTCGGCACTTTCTGCTAATGCCAATCCCCCGTATGCCAAAGCGCTTTCCGGTTTTAATAAGACGAAAGAACTCAAGAGGACTGTTGCCCCAACAAGTGCGAAAAATGTGGATTTCATAGAAACCAATGGCATTCACCTCACCCCAATTCAATAATTTCTTTTTGATGTCTCTTTAGTAAGTTGATCCAGTATCAAGCACAGAGAAGTAAAACCACTAGAAAGAAAGATTTATTTGTAGAGGATGTGCACATGGCTGTAGCCAGAATTTCGTACTATGATCATAACTAAATTCCTTCATGCATTTTCAAAAAAGAATAAACATCACTTTTTTAAAAGCATATATTGGAATTAGAAAACCTTTAACCAATATCCAACAATTATTAATTGATTTTTCAGAATTTAATCTTATACTACACTTTTTAACTACAAAAAGAAACCTTTTGTAAGTGAAAACACACAGTTTCATATTGAATTTCTGCCGTTACACCAAAAAATTCACAATTTTTTCAAGAATCCTCTAGAAAAATTCCATAAGAAAAAGTCCGGAAATTCCGGACTTTCAATATCGCCTAATTTTTTAGTCAATGGCGCCTATACTCTTAAATGGCGAAATCCGAATCTTCACTTCTCCGATAACCACTTCTTCGCGTATAAACCCAAGGTCCCTTGAATCCACACTGTTCAGCCGATTATCACCCAATACGAAATACGCGCCTCTTGGTACGGTAAATCCCTCAAAATCCTCTGTCAGCTTTTCACGTCCTTGCTGTTGTGCCAGCAAACGATTTTTGCGCAAGTAAAATTCTTCAACCGGCTCTCCATTTAGCAATAACCGATCTTGCACCATGCGAATTTCATCCCCCGGAGTACCGATGACGCGTTTGATGAAATTCTTACCATCAGGCGACTTAAAAACGATTATGTCAAAGTTATCGATGTTACTGA
>JBFIXY010000240.1:0-3428 GCA_041605655.1 Planococcus sp. (in: firmicutes)
GTGCTTAGCGAGTCTGCCCCTTATGTCTACGAATTGAAAAATACCAAGACCGGAGAAATCTTCACAAAAGGGGAACTTTCGGAAAACCCCATTTTCGAACAAACTTATACAATTGCGAGACCGTTGAAAGATCGTGAGCCGGATTTTTATTTTGATGATGCAACGATCTCAACCATCGAGGTAGCTGCTAACGATGCAAGTTTTGAAGGCGTGATACAAATTGATCGTGAACTTTTAGCGGCATCGGATAGCCTAGGAGATTTTAATCAATTCAACTTCATCCAAATGAGCATGTATCTTTTATCGGCAGCCACAATCGTGGTTCTACTCCTATTATTGACGATTGTTCCTTTCCAGTTGGAATGGTTCACATTCAGCCGATTGTTTGAGAAATGGGTGAACTGGCCGATGGAGATGCGGTTGTTAGCCGCTTTCTTATCTGTGTTTTATGCAGTGTTTGCTGCTGAGAACGTTAGCGATGCTTTGCTGAATAGCTGGTCGAGAAATTATATAACGCACAGCATTGCGCTTGGCGTCGAATTTAGCGTGGCATTAGCCATTTGTGCGCTTGCTCTATTACAGTTAATTTGGCTGTTTGCTTATTACAGCAAACCAAAGTTATTGAAAGAGGAATACTTGAATAGCCTAATTCATCGCAATATTGTAGCGCTAAAACAGGTTTTCTTGAACAAATCGATGGGTGTACAAACGCTGATTTTATTAATTGTGATTTTCTTCTGGGGGTTCGGCACAATGCTAACCTTTGCTGTCGGGGGCATGATTCTGGTTTGGGTGCCAGCGACACTTTTCATAGGCATCCCGGTTCTAATCATGTTGCTCAAGCGGTTTAGCTATTTGAATATCTTGATGCATGAGACCGAAGCAATGGCGATGGGGCAATTGAACCAAGCGGTGCCGGTACGGGGTTCATCGCCGCTAGCCAATCACGCACGACAATTAAACCGTTTAAAAGAAGGCGTTCGGATCTCGTTATCCGAACAAGCGAAAAGTGAGCGATTGAAAACGGAACTCATCACGAATGTCAGCCATGATTTACGGACTCCGTTGACTTCAATTATCACGTATACCGACCTGTTAAAAGCGCCGGAGTTATCAAATGAAGAACGCTTGTCTTACGCCGGCATTTTGGATCGCAAATCACAACGGCTGAAAACCTTGATCGAGGATTTGTTTGACGTGTCCAAAATGGCAAGCGGCAACATCGAGCTCGAGCGGACTAAGCTCGATTTCGCACAATTGCTGCAACAGGCGCTTGCTGAACATGCAGAAGACATCGAACAATCCGGTTTGGATTTTCGTGTGACAATAGGAGATAAACCGTTATACATCTATGCAGACGGTCAAAAATGGTGGCGCATGTTGGATAACCTGATATTGAATTCACTGAAATATGCGCTCCCAGGAACTCGCGTGTTCGTATCCCTCACTGAAATAGCGGGCGAAGCAAAATTTGTTATCAAGAATATTACGCGCTTTGAGTTGGGTGATAATCCGGATGAATTGTTTGAACGATTTAAACGTGGAGATGCTTCACGGCAAACTGAAGGTTCCGGATTGGGTCTTGCGATTGCGCAATCGATTATCGAGCTTCATGGAGGAGCTTTGAAAATCGAAGTGGATGGTGATTTGTTCAAAGTGACAGTAACCGTTAACAGTGTATAAAATCTAGCAAAAGCCAGCACAAATTTTCAGTATGTGCTGGTTTTTATTATTTCAAAATAGACTTTATGCACATAATATTATAATTATTAGAAAATTCCGTTGACTTAATTTTAAGAAAGCGGTTACAATTGAAAAGTATTGTTCTTAACTAATTGAATGGGGAGGGGAATCTTTGGGATGAAACTGAGCGAGTGCTCAGTTGCTTGGCAAAGGGGTAGTTATTTATTTCACGAAACGGGGGATAACGAATGAAGGCTTACAAAAAAGAAGTACAATTTACGATTGGGATGACCATAGCATTCATCTTAGTAGGAAATGTCGGACTGTTCTTTGCGATTTTTCCAACAGATGCGATTTTCTTAGGGTTCCCGTTAAAGTACATTTTGCCGATTCTCATGGGGTGGTTCGGCGTGTTCTTATTGACGATTGTGGCTGGTATTGTGGGCAACCGCATCGATGACGAAATTGAAGCGGAAAATGGCTTGCTTGAAGAGTCCCGCGAAACGGAAGGGGTGTAAGCGATGGAAAACCAAGTCTGGCAGTTAGAAAACCCGTGGATGGGATTAGGGGTAATTTTAGCCACGTTTTTATTGTTTTACATAGTAGGTTTTATCTCGAACCGTAAAAGTAGTTCCGCTAGGGAATTGTATGTTGGCGGTTCGAATACAGGCGCACTTGTTAATGGGTTGGCCATGTCGGCAACTTACATGAGTTTGGCCACGTTTTTAGGAATTACCGCACTTATTCTTCGTTTACAGGTTCCATTCATTATGTTGTGGATTTCGTTGATCTTGGCGATTCCGCTGATTACGATTATTTATGGCACAAGCTTACGCAGAATGGGCGCTTTTTCTCCGACGCATTTCATCCGCGATCGCTACGGCAAAACAGCTTCGATCATTGCGGCATTATTCATGATTCTTGTTTCCATCATGTATGCGCTTGGCCAGATGATCGGTATCGCGGTAACGTTTGAAACGTTATTAGGGATTCCTTATTTGACGGGATTGATCGGCGGAGGATTGCTGATTGTCGGATATATCACAGTCGGCGGTATGGCTGGAGCGACAAACAATGCAGCCATTCAAATGGTCATCATTGCATTGATGTTCATCGTGCCGCTTGGTGCCATCATGAAAGCGGTTGGTGGAACGGGCTGGTATTTCCCACCTTTGCTATATGCAGATATGGTGCCAGCGATGCTTCAATCATTGCCAACATTCTTTGACTATCAATTTTCGCCTAAATGGTATTTCTCCATTATTCCATCTTTGACGATCGGTGCATTGGGTCTGCCCCATTTAGCGATGCGCGTTTACACCGCTTCAAACTTGAAGAGTGCGCGAGCGGCGATGGTCTGGTTCGCCTTCATCCTTGGATTGGTATTCTCGGCTACCTATGCGATGGGCTTTGTCGGCGTATATGCGACAGCTACACAAGGATTGGTCATTTCTCCGGAAGACGCAGACAAATTGACGATTATCCTGAACTTGGTTTACAATCCTGACTGGGTGACGGCATTGGTTATTGCGGGTGCTATTTCTGCCGGTGTTTCTACACTTGGCGGGAACTTACTGGCGATTGGTGCGTTGCTTTCTCAGGACATTATCACTACATTAAAACCGAATATTTCTCAACGATTGAACTTGCGTATTGGATTTGTTGCCATTTTCTTGGGCGGAGTCATCAGTATTTTACTTGCGATTCAGCCGCCGGCATTTTTGGTAGTTAGTATCCTGTGGGCA
>JBFIXY010000241.1:0-3425 GCA_041605655.1 Planococcus sp. (in: firmicutes)
GTCGATTGATATTTTTTCATCTCTGTCTACTTTCACTAGATCGTTCGCGCTGATTTCTTCTTTCCCGGAAGACATTTGAAAAAGCCAAGTGAACCCATTCCACCCCGCAAATAATAAGCCTAATAATATGAGGATCACTGCCACTTTTCTTCGCACGATCGATCACTCCCGTTTTGTAAATAGAATGGATTTTGAACATTCATCCTTAATTAAATGCCCCTTAACAACGTCCAATTAAAAGTCTATCTAGATATGATATATAAGGAAACCTTAATTTATCGATACTGCAGCGAATTTCCCCATTCTCATAAAAGACTTTGAAGCTTTACTGAAACTTTTTTTAAAATTATATCAGAAAATTCACACTTTTGAGATTAATTTATTGTATAATATGGTATCGCTTAATGGCGAAATTTGCAAGAAGGAGATGGATTTATGAAAAAACGTTTTGTGTTACCGCTCGTGTCGTTGTTGGCTGTCACAGGTTTTGCCGGATCGGTTTTTGCTGCTCACGAAGGTCAGGAATTCATGGCGGAAATGACGCCAGACCAAGAAACTACAGTCGTTGAAAGCGACGCAACAGGTGATGCGCATGTAAAATTTAATGATGATGGCACGTCTTTGGAGTTTATCGTCAATGCCTCTGGGTTGGATAACACTCTTGCAGGTCATTTTCATAGCGGAGCGGCTGGAGCTGATGGTCCTGTAGAAATGGTTTTGTTTAACAATGAAGAACCTGTAGATTATGACGGTGAAGTAGCAACAGGTACTTTGACCGAGGCCGACCTTGCTGGTGACATGAGCTGGGAAGAGTTCACAAAAGCAATGGTTGCTGGTGATATCTATGTAAATCTTCATACAGAACAATATCCAAATGGTGAAATTCGTGGTCAAGTTGAAATGGCTGAAGAAGGTCATGAGATGCCGACTACATCTTCTAATGGCCCACTTTACACAATGATTGGTATGCTGATGGCGGTATCTGGCGGATTACTGTTATTTAACCGCAAACAGAAAAAAACTGCATAGTTAGTGATTCAAAAAAGCTGAACTTCCGATTGGATTTATGTGCACCTTAGATACAAGTTCAGCTTTTTTGTTTTTCATTTTAGTATTATTCAATTAATTTAAGTATAAATAATAGAGTTCACAAGATTTGTTGATTCCCTTCCTCATCGGATTTATGTTCATTATGCTAGCCCAACTCCCCTTCTATCTTCCACTTAGCAATTTATACATTATAACCATTCAAATAATTAGACAAGTCTATCTCCTCCACTTTCAGTTAGAAGAAATTATTTTAAATCGTATAAATTATGAATATGACAATGATGATTGCCAAAAATATTTAAATTCTAGATATAGACATTACCGCTTCATTGTATACCTTAATGCCTTAAAAGAATAAAAATTTTACAATTAATGAATACTGATTATTCAGAATTTATAGTGATTTTCGTTAAAAATATGCTATTATTTAAGTAAATATTTATCTTCGGCATCTAATATTACCGACTCCACTAAAAGAGGTGATAAGCTATGCGGAAAAAATGCTGTAGGATATGTTAAAATTTTCCATTATGTTTTGTTTTGTAAGGACTTTTTAAATAATTCATCGACATGATATTGAATATCCCCACATTAGACCTGTCATCTTTTGCAATTAATTTCAGAAGAGAGGGATTTATATGGCTGAAGGGAAAAACCGTGCACGAATTCAACGTTTTGGGAGTCATTTAAGCGGCATGATCATGCCAAACATTGGTGCATTTATTGCCTGGGGACTTATCACCGCTTTGTTCATCCCCGATGGCTGGGTTCCTTATGAACCTCTAGCAGCATTAGTAGGACCAATGATTATCTACTTGCTTCCTTTGCTTATCGGGTTTACCGGCGGACGTCTCGTTTACGACTTCCGCGGCGGCGTACTAGGAGCTACGGCTACCATGGGTGTAATTGTCGGAGCTGATGTACCGATGTTCCTCGGTGCGATGATCATGGGACCATTAGCAGGATACCTCATGAAAAAAATCGATCAGGTATTCTTGGACAAAATTCGCGCTGGATTTGAAATGCTTTACAATAATTTCTCAGCGGGTATTTTGGGCGGTATCCTAGCAGGAGTTGCGGTATTGGGAGTTGGACCGATTGTCAACTCGTTAACAAATACTTTAGCTGAAGGTGTAGAAATCATTGTAGATAATGGCCTGTTGCCGCTTGCAAGTCTTCTTATCGAGCCGGCAAAAATTCTTTTCCTGAACAACGCCATCAATCATGGGCTATTAAGTCCGCTAGGTGTAGAACAAGCAGCAACAAATGGGAAATCCATTTTGTTCTTATTGGAAACAAATCCTGGACCAGGACTCGGAATTCTACTTGCCTTCACAATTTTTGGCAAAGGGATTTCAAAAAGCTCCGCACCCGGTGCTATCATTATTCAATTTCTAGGCGGGATCCATGAAATCTATTTCCCGTTTGTGTTGATGAAACCGTTACTGCTGCTTGCGGTAATCGGCGGTGGTATGAGCGGTGTTTTCACTTTCGTATTACTCGATGCCGGTCTTGTCGCCACTCCGTCCCCCGGCAGTATCTTCGCTCTACTCGCCTTAACCCCACAAGGTAATTACGTGGGTGTTGTGCTCGGCGTCGTAGTTGCTGCAGCTGTGTCGTTCGGCATCGCCTCGGTCATCTTGAAAACGACAAAAGATGTCGAAGAAGACCTAACGACAGCTACCGGCAAAATGGAAGAAATGAAAGGCAAAAAAAGCTCAGCTGCTGGCTACCTTGCTCCTGAAGCCGCAGCAGGCGCACCAGGCGCAACAACGGATTCTACGGGTGACGGTGTGTTGCAAGAAGCTGCTGTGGTCACGTCTGAACCGGAACCTTTATCTACTGATCACGTGCGCCGCGTCGTCTTCGCCTGTGATGCCGGTATGGGCAGCAGTGCCATGGGCGCCTCTTTACTGAAAAATAAATTCAAAAAAGAAAATATTGATATTCCTGTCAGCAACACATCCATCAGCGAACTACCGGAAGATGCGGACATTGTCGTCACACATAAAGACTTGACGCCGCGAGCCAAACAGAAATTACCGAACGCCGAACACATTTCGGTGGAAAATTTCATGAACAGTCCCGAATACGATAAATTGGCACAGCGCTTAAAAAATAAGAATTGAAGTTTTCCAAATCCATTATAGGAGTGATTGACATGCCAAAAGCCGTCTTAGCGCGGGAAAATATCAAATTGAACGTCCCCCTTTCTTCAATGGAAGATGGGATACGTTTTACCGGAGAAATACTTGTCAATAACGGCTATGTGGACGTAGGTTATATCGACAAGATGTTCGAACGTGAAAAGATGGCTTCCACTTTTATGGGCAATAGCTTAGCAATCCCCCATGGAACTGAAGATGCTAAAGCGA
>JBFIXY010000242.1:0-3416 GCA_041605655.1 Planococcus sp. (in: firmicutes)
CTATTCCACCTTAAAATATCTCCCAGCCTTTGAAAAATATCACGACGAATACGATAAAAATAAACGGCGGATAAATTAACCAAGATTGCATGTCTTTTTTGCGCATCCACCAGATGAATAGTATCGCTAATAGAATTTCAATCGCCACAACGATAGCCAACGTCAACATTCGTTCTTGAAAACCGCCATCTGCAAAAAATACCGGTCCCAATCCAAAAAACGTTACGTAAAAAAACAATCCCATAAATAACGTGTAGACAATCCATTTCATGCATAGCGCCCCTTTCTTTAGTTCACGCGTGCAAAACCGGTATATATGTCCTAATTATTCCAAACATTCATGTTTAGCGCAAGTGCATGCTCGCTTATGTAAGACTTCTAGCAAATACAAAAGCCCGAATCCACTCTATCGTCATAATAGAAGCAGCTCAGGCTATTAGTTTACTGATTAATGATAGTCACTCGTACTCGATTCCGTCTCATTTGTCGACTTGTTGACGAATCAATATTTAATTATTTTACCGTATTTATATGTCGACTTTCCTACTTTCCTATAAGCGGTCGTTTTTGATGTCTTTGACAGCTTGAATCGACAGCCTCACCAATAAAATAACGCATAAGAACAAACCCGTGTATGCGGCTGTGTTCAAATAGATTGCGAAAGCGGTGTCGATAAATTGGGCGATTGCCAATAACGCTGCAGAAACAAGACCGAACGTAATGCCGGTCATCAATAGAACAAAACGTGAAAACATCAGCGCCACAAAATGAGCATTGGATTTGTCTGAAAAAATGTCATGATGAAGAATGATGCGCCCGCCTTCCACTTTTCGCAGCAAATGATCCACGCGTTTCGGCAATTTCTTCAATTCCGGCAAGATGAGAGCAAGTTCTTCTTCCAGTCGTTCTTTGACTTCGCTAGGTTCACGGAAAGGTTTTTTCAAGAAAGCCGTTTTCGTTTGTTTGGCGAACGTTTTTGATTCGGTGAACATATCAAATTCCGGATCAATGGTATGCAGCGTCCCATCAAGCGTGATTAACGCGCGTAACGCGATGCCGACTGATGGATAAAAAGTTAAACCAAAGTCCTGTACGACTTTAAAAATGGAATGAATCAGTTCTTCGGTCGAGATGCGGTCGACATAAGATACCCTCAGCAAAATTTGCCCGATCGCTTGCTCGAATTTGTGGCGATCGATGTCTTTGCTGTCTTCTATCAGATCTGTAACAGAGTCGTAAATGATTTCCGCATCGTTTTGCTGAACGCCGATGACGAACAATTTCAACCCTTCTTGCTGCACTTTGGCCAAACGCCCCACTGCCCCGAAGTCCAATAACACCGGTAAGCCGTCGGTGCTGTCAATAAAGATGTTGCCTGGGTGCGGATCCGCATGAAAGATGCCAGCGTATTGCATTTGTTCCAAATACGAAAACAAGATCGTTCTAGAAAATTCACGCGGCGAGATACCGAATTGTTCTAAAATTGCGTGGCCTTTCGAGATGCTTTTGCCTTGTAAATATTCCAGGACGATCAAATTATAATTGCTGTATTCCCGGTAAACTGCAGGCACTTTAACGGGGTATGGACTTTTTTCCAAGATCGTACCGATTTGAATCGTGTTGCGTATTTCAATTTCAAAATCGATTTCCTCCCGCAGCGCATTGGCGAACCCGATGGCAAGCTCGCGGAATCCGATTTTCGCTGCCCAACTCGATTTCATCGCTACCCATTCGGCAAATTCCACCAAAATATCCAAGTCGTCGCGCATAATGGTCGATACATCAGGACGCAAAAGCTTTACGACCACTTCATCACGGTTTTTACGGAGCACAGCACGGTGCACCTGACCGATGGAACCGGCTGCTAAGGGTTCCATATTAAAAGATGCAAAAACTTCATCAAACGTCTCTGGCAACGTTCGATACAGCACGTCTTTCACTTGCTTTTCAGTTAGCGGTTCGACGTTTTGCTGAAGTTTGCCAAGTTCTTCGATAAATACAGGATGAAACAAATCGGTGCGTGTCGATAACGCTTGTCCGAATTTGATGAATATGCCGCCACTTTGTTCAAGCGTCTTGCGCAACGCAACGGCTAACTCGCGCTCGTTTTCACGATGGCGTGCATAATGGAACGTGCTTGAAACGCCATTTTTCACGGCAATTTCAAGTACTTTGCTCAAGCGCTTTTGGCGACGCCATAGATGCAAAAGGCGCTTTACGATAAAAACCCGACTTGTTAATGTAGTTCCATTCGTGCCAATGCCATTCACTTCAAAAAGCTCGAAAAACAGGAAGAATAATAATGAGATCATCAAGGTGCTGCCGATCCAAATGATCGTGCTGGCATCAGTCGCCGTCGTGAAGAAGCCTTCATCCACATAATCCGTAAACCTCAGATAAGAATACCAGTAAACAAATGATGTTAGGCCGACACCTAAAAACACGGATAATAAGCGCTTGGCGACGTGAACCTTCGAGCCGATCAACCTACCACTGACATAAAAAATGAACAGGAGAACCAACGCCATTTCGATAAAAATGCGCAAATAAACCATTGTTCCACCTCGCTTCTATTAGCCACCAGTAAATTAACTGAATAATCATTTCTTTTCTATAGTATAGCAAACTAATCTTCTTCTTCCGGAGAAATCGCCTCCTAGAGACCGAGAAATGTTACTAAATCACATTTTTTTATTATCGATTTGAAAAGGATGCTTTGCTACACTGAACCTTGTGGTACAGTCCCCTTCTGTTCGTGGGTTGGTGTATACCTTGATTGCTTTTTTTGAATTTCTTAATAAATACCTTATGTAATATTCTACATGTACACTCTTATCCATAAAAAAAAGAAGGCCAAAGCCTTCCTTAAATCAAAATGCGACTGAAGCAAATATCATGATGAACAGAATGACAACCACGATAACGATCAACCCGATAATCACGCCAGGTATTAAAAGCGTTGCAAAGCCTTTCCAACCGCTGAAATGATGTGCTTCCCCGATTGCTTTGCTCTGGATCACGGTGCCCCATATCGATAAGATAACCGACAAAGCCGTGATGATGGCAAACGCCGCGAATCCTTCTCCCGCATAATTCTCTGCCATTGGATCAGCAAAATACGAGTTTGGTGAAACGACTGCCCACACTAAGACAATTGGTGCTACCCAAATATATGGAATCATGGCTACGGCAATCGCCTTGAACATTTCTCCGTAAGTCGCGCGTCCCTTAAACAATTTACCGACGAGCAAATACATAGCTGATAAGAAAGCAGTACTTGCTAAACCGGCAAGCGGCGCAATGGTAAGCGCGAGCAAAAGAACCAGCCATCCCGCCATATCTAAACCAAATCCAGAGCTTTGTACCCCGATCAAGCCGCTCCCGATGCCGGATAGCAAGATGAGCATGATGGCGAA
>JBFIXY010000243.1:0-3397 GCA_041605655.1 Planococcus sp. (in: firmicutes)
AATGGCTTTTTTTTCAAACTCTTTGTTTATCAGTGTAACCTTTCAGGGTATGGAATAGTCAAACAATTCAACTAGAATCCAAAAGGAGGCACATACGATGGAAAAACAAACAAATTGGTGGGAACCTATTTTCTCAGGAGAACTCGAAGTCGGCATCAATAAAGAAAAAATGGATACGGTCGAACAAGAATCGTTCTTATATTTCGAGGCATCTGCAAACGACGTGGAGACGCAAGCCTAATTGACGTCCTCTGTAATTTTATATTTTAGCCATTGTACATAAAAGCGCCTTTCCCCGATACTTTGTGGAAAGGCGCTTTATTTTGCTGTTATTCAATGCTTCTCCATAAATAGAGCGCCGCATAACTTAGATAAGGCGACCATTCCGGCAAATACTGCTCTATTTCTTCTGATTTCGGCTTATCGGTTCTTCCCCATTGGATTTTCAGTGCATTTTGTAACCCGATGTCCGCCAAAGGAAATAAATTCTGACGTCCCAGTCCGAACATGAGAAAACTTTGGGCAGTCCAAGGTCCGACGCCCCGATAAGAAATCAGTTCGGCTGCAGCTTCTTCATCCGATTGATCGACAAGACCTTCTAAGGATAACCTTCCCGCTGCAATCGCATGGGACAGGCCGATTACGTATTCCGCTTTTCTAGTACTGAATTGGAGCAACCGCAGTTCCTCAGGCTCGAGAGAAGCGATTATTTCCGGCTCAGGATAAAACCACACGCCATCAACTTCTTTCCCATACGTTTGGACAAAGCGACTGGATAATGTGTGAGCGAACGAAAGATTCAATTGTTGATGGATGATGCTTTTCATCAATGCACCGTAAAGCGAGAACTCCCGAACGATTGGCGTCCCTTTATGTTCTTCGAACAAATGGGCTAGACTGGTGTTTTTGAAATGGTCTGCAATGGGTTCAAGCGATTGATTGAAATGGAATAACTGTGAAATGTGTTCTATTTGTCCTTTCTCTGCACCTTCAACGGTAAATAAAGGGCTGCTGCTCGTTCCTATCGCATTTAATGTTACAACGTTTCCTTCAGGCATTGGCACGCGAACAAGCCGCTCTGGAATTGAAACTGCGTGAAGTGGGTCGAGGGATAGCCTCTCGAGAACCCGATCAAAGTCATAATAAAATGGCACAGTCAAATACACGGCGATTCACTCCTTTTTTCAAACTTAGACGAATGTATTCCGGTTTGCAAGCGGCATCATTGGAAAATATAATGAAAAGATAGGAGATGGTTCCGCTATGAAAAAATTATTCAGCTTAATATTATTACTCACTATCCTTTCCGGGTGTGGTTTACTTGAATCAACGGAAACTTCCGGCACTAAAGATCAAATTGATGTGGAAGTGACTTCTGTCATTGACGGTGACACCATCAAAATTATGTACGACGGCAAAGAAGAAACCGTGCGCTATCTTCTGATCGACACCCCTGAAACGAATCATCCGCGACTCGGTGAACAGCCCCTTGGCAAAGAGGCGACCGCTGCAAACAAGCAGCTGATCAATTCTGGGGATGTGACGATCGAATTTGATGTTGGCGAACGTTTTGATGATTTCGGTCGACTGCTTGCTTATATTTATGTCGATGGCGAAAGCGTTCAAGAGCAATTGATTGAATCGGGCAAGGCACGCGTAGCTTATGTTTTCCCACCGAATACAAGGTACTTAGACGACTTCGAAAGAGCAGAGCAACAGGCGAAAGATGCCGGAATAGGCATTTGGGAATATGAGAATTATTCAACTGATCGCGGATTCAATGCAGATGCTTATGGAAGTGCAAGCTCAACCGATGCGCCCGATGATTGTAAAATCAAAGGCAACATCAACCGAAGCGGCAAGAAAATTTATCACATGCCTGGAGAAAGTTCATACGAACAAACCAAGCCTGAACAATGGTTCTGTACAGAACAAGAAGCACAACAAGCCGGCTTTCAAAGCTCCGGTCAATAATGGAGGAATCTTTTGATGCAAGCAATCGTTTTACGTTTTGATTACACCACATCCAACAAAATCGAACATCTACAAAAACAAGCGAACGCAGCAAGCTTAAGTTCTGCACCGATGCTGCCGCCGCATACGACCATTCAAGTATTTGAACAGACCAATCCGACTGATTTAAAAAACGCGTTGGCACCGTTCGCCGAGCAAGCCGCTCAATTGCCGCTCGAATTCGGTTCACTCGGGTTCTTTAAACAACAAGGTGTGTTTTACGTCTCTCCTGCTGTTACGGACGTGTTAAAAGCTTTCCACCGTTCCGTAGACTTAGCAACTCGCGACTTCACAGGGCAGCAAACACATTACTCACCTAATCACTGGGTGCCCCATGCGACCATCACCAAAGATATAGCAGCTCCTTTCTGGGGCCCGATGTTTGCCCGACTCTCACTGGAATTCGAACCGTTTACAGGCAAGGCTGTGGCGCTTGAATGTTGGTCGATTGTCCAAGGAAAAACGCAAAACGATTGGAGTATCTTTCTGTCAGAATAATTATTGACATTTTATCAGGACGCGCTATAATTAAATTTGTCCTGGTAATTGAGATTCCTTAGCTCAGCTGGGAGAGCGCTACCTTGACAGGGTAGAGGTCGCTGGTTCGAGCCCAGTAGGAATCATACGAGTTAGACGAAAAACCGCGCAGCTATTAATGCTTGCGCGGTTTTTTCGTTTATTCTTTCTTTAATTATTTAGTTCTTGTAAGAAAATTAAAAGCATTTCTTAATTATTTTGATATAGCAATAGCATAGAGAATTGTGGCCATGCGTAAAATCTCTTATTTCTTTAACGTTTCGGTCACTGCTTTATTATCGCCTTTTTTACGTTTCATATACAACTTGATCAATTCAACATCTTCTTCCAACAAATACTCGGTTTCTTCAATTGAATGAATGATTCGCAGCACTTGTTTGTCGCGCGACACTTCCCCTTCTTTGTTTAGATAATTGGTAATGGCACTTGTAAACGTACCGATAATGCCGATTCCGACAAGCATCAACACCACAGCTAGCGCGCGCCCAATTGGCGTAATCGGTGAAATGTCGCCATAGCCTACCGTCGTTGTTGTGACGATCGCCCACCAAAGCGCATCGGGGAAAGTGTTAATATCCGGTTCAATCATGATGACGGGTATCGGGATAATAAACAGCAATATCGCTGTGACCGCCAATAATTTATCAAGACCACTTGTCTTTAGGAGCATATAGACCGGCTTAAAATAACGCGAACCTATCCCAACCAAACGAATGATCCGGAAAATGTGGACAAATCGTGCTGCACGAAATATTGCATCCAACGGAATAATCGCGATCAATTCAAATGGATGCTTTTTGATATACTGCCATTTATGTTCCGCTTTCGTAAGGCGCACTGAATAGTC
>JBFIXY010000244.1:0-3378 GCA_041605655.1 Planococcus sp. (in: firmicutes)
CGGATGGAATTCATACTTTGGTCGACAATGGTCTCGTATTTAAAAACATTGGTGTGCTCAATTTGATATTTCATAGTCGTGATTCCCTTCTTGCCCATCTGTTGTGTTGCGTTCTGTGACTGGCTTTGTCCAGCCTGTTCTGAAGAAGGATCGATTAAATAATAGGTTTTTGAAAACAGTTCGCTGATTTCATTGCAGCCATCTTGGAAATGATTCAGAAACTCCAGCATTTCGTCGATTGATAATTGGTCTAAATCCAAATCACTGAATTTATTCCGCACCTCGTCCAGCTTAGCATATAGTTCCCATGAATAATGCGATATTTTCCCGTTTTCCAACTCCTCTACCGCTTCTCTAACATGATCCAGGCAATACCGAATGGAGCGCGGGAAATTTGAATCGGCAACAAGGAAATTGAGCACTTGCCGTGGATCCATTCGAGGTGGATTGGCTTTTAAATAAGCATCGTATGCATTTGTCATACGCAGCGCAGACAGCCAATAATAATAATCTTCTGTCTGGGCTTGGAGCTGTTGTTCGTATGTCCGTTCACAAACGACGTTCAAAATACGCGCAGTTTTTTCAGCTCGTTCAAGCCATTTGGCGATTTTAATGATTTGATAACCCACTCCGCGCGACATGGCTGCTTCAATGATCCCTTGCGACGTCAGCGCCGTAAATTTGACCTGTTCTAAAAATTCACCAACGTCTTTGGATGTATACCGCCCTGTTTCAACATCTTGCAGGGCCAAATAACAACGATTCCACACCTGCCAATAATCGTCAGTAATGTGATCTCGGCTGACACGTGCATTTTCACGGGCGGTTCGTACACAATTCGCTACGGAATTCATATTCTTTTCATTAAACGACAGATATTGCACCAGCTGATCTTCTTCATAATGCTCTTCGGATTTCAAACGTTGAAGCTCTTCCCCCGAAGCGCAAATTTCATAGATCAGTTTCCAATCACTGTCTCTGACTAATTCTTCATCAGAAGCTTCTATCATCTGCAGTAATTGAACATCCAATATACGCGCATTATTTTCCGCCCGCTCAGCATTGCGGGACATCCAATATAAAGAATTACCTACTCGGCTCAGCATCGCGTTCCCCCCTGTCATCAGTATCCCGGCAGATCCACGTATCTTTTCCGCCGCCCCCTTGCGAGGAATTGACTACGAGAGATCCACGTTTTAACGCAACTCTCGACAATCCGCCCGGCATGACATGTGTGGTCTTTCCTCTCATGACATAAACGCGCAAATCGACATGGCATGGATAAAAGTCTTCGCCTTGATATGCGGGAGCACGGGACAATTTAATCGTAGGCTGCGCAATATATTGATGCGGGGTTTCAATGATTTTAGCCCGGAACTCTTCAATCAGTTCTTTGGATGCATGCGGTCCAACCAACATATCATAGCCTCCAGAAGCACCGACGTTTTTCACGACCAATTCCTCTAGATGCTCTAACACCCATTCCCGTTCTTGTGGATTATCAAGCAAATATGTTTTGACATTGTCGATAATCGGTTCTTCATTCAAATAATAGCGGATCATTTCCGGCACATACGCGTAAATTGCCTTGTCGTCCGCCACTCCGTTGCCAATGCCGTTCAAAATAGCGACATTTCCGCGGCGATAAGCTTTCAACAACCCCGGCACCCCTAAGGCAGAGTCTTCACGGAAAGCTTCCGGGTCCAAAAAGTCATCGTCGATACGGCGATAAATAATATCAACGCGCTTGAGGCCTCGAATCGATTTCATATAGACAATATGGTCTTTAACAATAAGGTCTCGGCCTTCCACAAGGTCGATGCCCATTTGTTGCGCTAAAAATACATGATCGTAATAAGCCGAATTATAGGTTCCTGGAGTCAATAGAACAGTAAACGGTTTGTCATTTGTCGTTTCAGGGGCATGATCAAGAATCGCTTCATGTAAATACGACATTTGATGCTCCAGTGCATGCACAGAATGATCTTGGAAGAATTCCGGATACACTTGCCGCATAACGTAGCGGTTTTGATAGACATAGGACATGCCGGACGGATTGCGCAAATTGTCTTCAAGCACGTGGTATTTCCCGTATTCATCACGGATCAAATCGATGCCTGCTAAGAAGATATGGTTTTTTAAAGGGATGCTGATGCCTTGAACTTGTTCAGCATAATAATAGGGATTTTCTTCGATTAGTCTTCTGGGGATGATTCCATCTTTGAGGATTTTCTGGTTGTTATAAACATCGTCTAAAAAGCGGTTGAGCGCTTCCGTACGCTGGATCATGCCTTTCTCAACCATTTCCCATTCTTCAGGGGAAATGATGATCGGCACAAAGTCAAACGGCATTGTCCGTTCTGTTCCAACGTTGTTATTGTAGACCGTAAACGTAATGCCTTGCCTCAGAAAAGAAAGTTGGGCAGTTTCGTGTTTTTCTTTCAGCTCGTCATTGGAGAATTGTTGAAGTTTTTCATAAAACTTTCGGTAATGTGGTTTCGCCGTCTTTTGTGCGGTAAACATTTCATCGAAAAACGGCTTTACATCATACGATTCAAACATACACGACCTCCTCAAATCATTTTCCTGCATTCATTGTAAAAAAAAGCTACGGCTCTTTTTTCGAGCTATAGCTTCCCTTCTATTCATTTTATCCTATTTTTCTTCAAGAAGACAGATTTAACTGAAAATTAGTTATTTTTTGACTTATTTTCACCTGTATTTTTCTTTAACGATTCGCTATAAGCCGTGCTGCCGCCAAAAGCACCACCACTTGGAGTTGGGCCAGAAGAATGGGATTCACCTGTTGATGAAGATGATCCACCTGCGGTTCCAGATGTGCCATCACCCGCCTTATCAGAGCTCGACATGTGTGAGTCCGAAGAGTTTGTAGTAGTTGCATGTGTATTTTTCGAACTGCCGACTTCGTCTTTCAATGTCTGATTCGCTTTGTCCAAAGCGTCTTTTTCCTTATCCATCATTTGCTGCTGGTTTTCTATAGCACCTTTCACAGCTTCGATTGCTTTATTGACACTTGGCTTCACTTTATCGACCATGCCACCCGATTGTTCATTCAAGCGATCCAAGCCTTTTACTACCGAATCTTTTAAATTACCGGTTTGGCGGGAAGAAGTTCCCGTTTGCCCTTCTTTTCTTTGCGTCATGGCAGCACCGATTAATGCACCTACACCTAACAACACCAATTTTCCAAAAGTTCCACCTGATTTTCTAGCCATCATTCACCACTCCTTTTGTTTTAAAATCCTGTGTTATTTAGTATTGACGATTTCCAATATGTTCAAACCTTCAAAAGAAATAAACAAAGACACCTTCTAATTAAAGAGGTGCCTAAAAAGAGGGGATCATTATTCAATTTTA
>JBFIXY010000245.1:0-3335 GCA_041605655.1 Planococcus sp. (in: firmicutes)
AAATCACCAGTGATTTAGGGAGGGAAGGTTCTACATGAAAGTATTATTAGTATCGAATATGTATCCTTCTGAAGAATTTCCGAGTTACGGTGTTTTTGTGCGAAATACAAAAACAATCCTGGAAAATGAAGGGATTCAAGTCGAGAAAGCTGTTCTTCAAAAAAGAACTTCAAAAATACAAAAAGCGGTAGGCTACGCAGGGCATTATGCCAATGTCATCCGAAAAGGACTGAGCGGCAATTACGACGCGATCTATGTCCATTACGCCGCTCATAATGCACTTCCGCTGCTTATATTGAAGAAGTTGAAACCGTCAGTGCGTATTGTAACGAATGTCCATGGCAGCGATGTCGTGCCAGAAGTTGCATCACAGGAAAAATTCCAGCCAAATGTGAAAAAGCTGCTCGAACAATCCTCGGTTATCATTACGCCATCCCATTATTACGAAAAACTCGTCCGTGAAAAATACGGAGTTCAAACACCCATCCGTATTTTCCCGTCAGGTGGGGTGGACGACTCGGTCTTTTCCCCGAACAAAGAAAATCTGGGATCCCTTATGGCGCAATTCAAGCTCGACCCCGCTTACCGTTATTTCGGCTATGTAGGGAGAATGGACGTCGGTAAAGGGTGGGACCATCTATTGAAGGGATTCGCATCATTTTTACATGACCATCCTGAATTGAAGAGCGAAATCCGCCTGATAATGGTTGGTTCAGGCAAAGACGATGATAAATTCTTCAAGATGAAATCAGAGCTTGGTTTGGACGAATCCGTCATCCATTTTCCTTTGATGAAACATGCGGATTTAGCAGCCATCTACAATATTATTGAGTTATTCATCTTTCCGACGACGCGAAAAGGCGAAAGCTTGGGTCTTGTGGGGTTAGAGGCCATGGCTTGTACGACACCGATCTTAGCAAGCCGCATCGGCGGCATTCTCGATTATACGATCGAAGGCGAGAATGGCTGGCTATTCGAACCTGGCAATCCGGAAGATTTGGCAAGAGGCTTAGCCGCCTATGAACAATTATCCGAACCACAAAAGCAACTAGTCGGCCAAGCCGCTTATCAAACAGCCCAGAAATACGAACAAAAAACCATTCAATCTAAGCTCTCAGCCATCTTTCAAGAGCTTCAGTCAACCACATGAAAGAGGATTCCTTACTTATGAAAAACAAAAACCTATTATTGCTGTTGCTGGCATTTATCGCACTTCAACCAATTATTGATGTGCTGACGACTGCTTCCATTTTCTTCGTGAATACAAGTTTGACGATTGGCGTCTTGATCCGAGTGGCTTACATGGGGGCGATGCTCCTGTTGCTGCTTTGGATGTCCAAAAAGAGCAAACTCAGCCGTCTCTTTACAATTTACTTGATCGGACTTGCTGTGATGATCGGCATAAATGTCATCGTCAACTTGCAAGTTAAAGATCCGTATTATTTGTTCCAAGAATTGAAGTTCTTCAACAAAGTGATTTATTTCCATATAGTGTTGCTTGGTTTGACAATGGTTTACCGTGAATTGAAAAACCAAGGTTTCGACATAGCAGGCAAGACAACGCGCTATTTTTGGATTTCCGGGTTAATCATCGGTGTAGTTTTCGTTATTGCCCAAATCACAGGGACGAGCCTTTCCAATTACTCGCACACGAAAGTGGGCTATACCGGCTGGTTTTACGCTGGCAATGAAATAGGGGCGATCATGGCGATTGTTCTGCCGATCATGGCACTTTACGCAACTCAAAAAACGGATTCCTGGAAAAAGCCATGGGCGTGGATTCCGTTCCTATTGTTATCCCTCGGGATGTTAGCACTTGGTACGAAAGTGGGTTACGGTGGAATTATTATCGTCCTATTGTCGGTATTATTCGGCAGCTTGATCATGCGCTTCTTATTAAAGGTAAAAACGGCGAACATCGGGGCGAACTTAATTGTTTCGACGATTTTGACGACAGCTCTAATTGTCGTAACGCCATTAACGCCGGTATACGGCAATATGTTTGCGCATATCGATTCGCTTGGTATTGATTTTGGAGACGCGGTGGAACGACCGGAAGATTCCGGGGAACAACCAAGTGAAGGTGAAGAGCCGGTAGACAACGAACCGACGATTTCTGAGGAACAGCTTCAGAACCTGGTTTTCAGTTCGCGTGATGTCTATTCTCAAATCATGAAAGACGACTTTAACAGCTCTCCGATTATGCAACAATTATTCGGAATGGGATTTGCGGGCAATTACGAGCCGCAATTACCGGGTAAAACGCCGAAGATGATTGAAATGGATTTCCACGATTGGTTCTTTTCATTCGGTTGGATCGGGTTTATCTATTTAATAGCGCCGTTCGTCTGGTTTGCAGGCCGTTACCTGATTCATTTCTTATTGAACATCAAAACGCATTTCACTTATTTCTATGTACTCTACGGAGTCGCCTTCCTACTTGGAACAGGGATTGCCTACACAGCTGGCCACGTACTGACTGCACCTGCTGTATCGATCTACCTGTCAGCGATTCTTGCGATGCTAGTGGTAAAAGAAAACTTAATTCATTCTAAATAACAAAGAGAGTGCCTCAGAAGTCATGAAAATGACCTCTGAGGCACTTTTTTTCTTCCGTTCTACGATTTGTCCGCTGCTTATATCTTAATAGATGGTTAATTTTCTAGTTTTTAATAGATCATTCTTGAATGAGGTGGATATAGGGGTGATTGTATCTCTATAAAAGTCATAACTTTCAAAAAATATTATAAGCTTCTAAGTGAATGGGAAAAGAAATAAATCTGCATGATTTAAAACTGAAAAGTAGTAAATGTTTTCTATTATTTAAAGAATTATCGATCATTTCAAAGAAATTTCCACTTGGTCAAAAAAGCTAGTAGGATCTTGAACATGAAAATTGGATCCACTAGCGCATAAATGTAATCCTCATCTAGTAATAATTTTCGGAAATATTGCAAAATAACAAATCTGTAAAGAAATGAATATTTAGCTTCTTGAGATGGATTGTGTTAGTGGTTAGGATACGCTCTCTATTTTTTGTAAATTGTGTAAAATGTCGCGTATTATAGGCGGTGGATTAAATCTGGTAGCTGGTAAAAACGAATAACACGTTTTAATTTCCAGGGAATAACTAAGTAAATTGTTATCTATATATATTATTTTCCAATAACTGTTATGGGAATAATAATAAAAATATGAAATTTCAAGGCCCTTACGAAGTGATTCGCAAACAAGGAAGCAAGCTTTATGTTTTGAAGGAAGTTGCTACATCGAATGTCATTCTGAGACATTATGATCAGCAGTTGAAGAAGGTAATCAACCAGTCAGTTGTCAGT
>JBFIXY010000246.1:0-3311 GCA_041605655.1 Planococcus sp. (in: firmicutes)
AAGCCTGCTGAATTTCTCAACGAGAAAATCCAGCAGGCCGTTACTAATTCATTATTTTTTTGAACTTGATTGAGCCGCCAACTTCCGAGTAGCCTTCCGCTCTTCAAGTTTCTCGCGATCAATATCCGATTTGGCATTGTATTTCGGCAAAGCTAATAATTGATATGCGTTAACCGATAAGAATGGGAACAACAACAATGCAACCCAACTGTCGATGTTATCGGCTTTGACCATCAACGCTGGAAGCCATTCCAAGGTCGTAATCACAATCATAAAGAACAACGCGGAAACGAATGTGCTCTTCGTCGTCCATTTCGCCTTAAAATATGCGGTAATCAATGATGTTCCGAGCAAGACGGCTAAGAGTACTCCGTACAAGACTTGTTGGTTTGTCGTATCCGCGTTCGGTGTAAAGCGGAAGACAATCAAATCAAAGATGACAATTGCGATGATCAATAACTGCACCCAATTCCACAGACGCAGCGTCCGGAACATGTTGACGCCGAATTGATGAATGGTCAAGTATGCGAAGAAACCCATTTGACTAATGATGCTCATCGTTACGCCAACCACAACCATCCAGGCAAAGCCGGCGAAGAACTCCCCCCATTGCCCGTTCGCGAAAGCTTCAGCAAACACATCGTCCCAGCGAATGAACAATCCGAGTATCCCTGTAATCGCTCCCCCGATTAAAATAGCATTTATAAAAAATTTTACCCAATTTCGTATCGTCACGTTAATGCCTCCAGTGTATGAAATCCTCTTAAGATTGTACCAACCTGACAACAAAAAATCCATTGCGCCTGCCCCGTTGATGTGAACAAACCATGAAATCGATGGCATTCTGTTCATAAATAGAAAAAAGTCCAGCTGCGCATAGCGCAGCTGGACTTCCCATCTTATTTTTTCGCAAATTGATTTAATAATTGAGTTGCGATGTCTTCGTAAATTTTTCCTGTTGGGTGATCGGCCATATAAACCGACGGAGCGAAATCTGCTTCGTTCCAATCAGGCTGACCTAGCGGAATTTGTCCAAGCAATGGAGCCTGTAGCTCTTCAGCAAGCTTCGGACCGCCTCCTTGACCAAAAAGGTATTCTTTCTTGCCTGTTTCTTTGCTTTCAAACCACGACATGTTTTCGATAACGCCCAAAACTTCGTGGTTGGTCTGGATTGCCATCGCCCCAGCGCGCGCAGCTACAAAAGCTGCAGTCGGGTGCGGTGTCGTAATGACGATTTCTTTAGAAGCCGGAAGCATTTGGTGAATATCTAGCGCTACGTCTCCTGTACCTGGCGGCAAGTCCAATAGAAGATAATCCAAATCGCCCCATTCGACATCTTTGAAGAACTGATCCAAAACTTTCCCTAACATCGGGCCACGCCATACAACTGGCATGTTGTCTTCAACGAAGAAGCCCATGGAGATGACTTTGACGCCAAAGCGCTCTACCGGAATGATTGTGTTGCCGCGAACGACCGGTGATTTATCGATGCCCATCATATCAGGCACACTGAATCCGTAAATATCCGCATCGATCAAGCCGACTTTTTTACCAAGGCGCGCAAGCGCAACAGCCAAGTTTACTGACACGGTCGATTTGCCGACGCCACCTTTACCGCTGGCAATTGAAATGAACTCAACTTTGTTCAATGGCGAAAGTAAATCTTGTGCTTCAGATTCGTCAGCCGTTCCACGGAATTGCGCCAACGTTTCCTGAGGAAGTTCTTCGAAACGAATTCCAACTGAATCCGCTCCAGCACCTTTCAGAATTTCAACAACTTTCATTTGTAATTGCATTTGCTCAGGCGTATTCGTTTTAGCGATCGCCAGCTTCACGCTCACGTGATTCTTCGCTTCTTTAATCGTTACCGATGTAATGCCATTCGTTTCAGTCAACGATCTATGTAAAAACGGGTCTTGCAATGTCCCCAATAATTCGCGTACTTGTGCTTCATTTAACATATGGATACACTCCTTCTCACTTTTACTCACCGTAAAGTATAACATAGCAGCATTTATTTTAAATCAATTCTGCCTTTTCTATACAGACAGAACAAAACCCCTCTGCTCCGAAGAGAAAAGGGGTTTTGAAAAAATTAACGTTTTGAGAACTGAGGTGCGCGACGTGCTGATTTAAGACCTGGTTTTTTACGTTCTTTCATACGTGGGTCACGTGTTAACAACCCAGCAGATTTCAACGCAGGACGGAAAGCAGGATCTACAGTAAGTAGAGCACGAGCGATACCGTGGCGGATTGCGCCAGCTTGTCCAGTGAATCCGCCGCCGTTTACGTTTACTAGGACGTCGTAGCTTCCTAGAGTTTCAGTAGCAACTAGTGGTTGTTTGATGATTTGCTCAAGAGTTTCGTATGGAACGTAATCCGATACGTCACGTTTGTTGATTGTAATTGTGCCGTCTCCTGGTACTAAACGTACGCGAGCTGTAGAGTTTTTACGGCGACCTGTACCTATATATTGAACTTGTGCCAAAGGTGTATCCTCCTCTTATTTACGTATAATTATCCGCGAAGCGTGTAAGCTTCTGGCTGTTGTGCTTGGTGGTTATGGTCTGGTCCAGCATAAACATGAAGTTTTTTGAACGTCTGACGGCCAAGAGAGTTCTTTGGAAGCATCCCTTTGATAGCCAATTCAAGCATTTTAGTTGGGTATTTTGTGCGCATTTCAAGTGCTGTACGCTGTTTCAAACCACCGCTGAATTGTGTGTGACGGTAGTAGATTTTGTCTGATAGTTTCTTACCAGTCAAGTGGATTTTGTCAGCATTGATGATGATTACGTGATCACCAGTGTCAACGTTTGGTGTGAATGTTGGTTTGTATTTACCGCGTAAGATTGAAGCGACTTCAGAAGCTAAACGTCCAAGAGTTTGCCCTTCTGCATCGACAACTAACCATTTACGCTCGACTTCGTGACCTTTAGCCATGAATGTTGTACGCATGTATATTGTCCTCCTAAAATATCATCTCTTATTAATCATGTCCCAAGTTCCGTTGGCACATGTCCGTTGTTCCGTTTTTTCGTTATCCCTTAACACAAATAACCTTCCGGGGCATATCGTGGGGGTAATGAAAATACCATACATCATGTTATAACGAATCGGGTGAAAAGTCAAGGGCTTTTCTAAATACACCAGGAAAAGTTGCTTCAGCCCCCGTACTCCACATGTTCGAGGTATAAACCATGTGCTGCGGCTGTTTTACCAGCCGCTCCCCGTTCCTTGGCGGCGATAATATCCGCCACTTCCGCCACTTCTTTTCGCCCGAGTCCAACTTCCATTAATGTGCCGGCAATGAT
>JBFIXY010000247.1:0-3277 GCA_041605655.1 Planococcus sp. (in: firmicutes)
CGGCTTTGTGGCCGGATAAGCGTCATCACAGCATCATGCTCCATACCCGCCGAACGGTTTAAATGGTACATGTTTTTCGTTTTCACGTCGTTGTAATGGTCAAGCTCTTCGAACGGCGCATTTGTCATGCCGATTTCCTGACCTTGGTAGATGAACGGCGTGCCTTGCATGAAGAAATACATACAGGCAATTGCAGTCGCACTTTCGCGCCAATATTCCTGATCATTGCCCCAAGAAGACACAATGCGTGGTTTGTCGTGGTTTTCGATGAAGAGCGCGTTCCAGCCATGGCCTTCTACGCCTTTCTGCCATTTCGTCAAAACTTCCTTCAAGCGAGGAACATCGATGCCGTGGATGCTTCTGTCCCATAAGCTCATGCTTTCAAACTGAAAGACCATATTGAATTTACCGTCTTCTTCGCCGATCCATTCTTCTACGTCCTCGATTTTAACGCCATTCGCTTCCCCTACGGTCATGATGTCGCGTCCAGCGAATGTTTTGTCGCGCAGTTCCGTCAACATTGGTTGGATGCCATCAACATTCATCATTTTGTTCCATGCTTCAACGTAGAGATTTTGCTCCGGATCTTCGATATCGGTCAAGTCCTTTTTGATGTGGCTGATTGCGTCCACGCGGAAGCCATCAATTCCTTTATCAAGCCACCAGTTCACCATATCGTAAAGCGCTTGGCGCACTTCTTCGTTTTCCCAGTTTAAATCCGGCTGTTTTTTTGAAAACAGATGCAAATAATATTGCTTCGAGTCTTCGTCGTATTCCCAAGCCGATCCGCCGAAAATACTTTCCCAATTCGTCGGCTCATCGCTCCAGATATACCAATCGCGCTTGTCGTTGTCTACTGATGCGCGCGATTCCATAAACCATGGATGTTCGTCGCTCGTGTGATTGATCACAAGATCGATGATCAATTTCATACCGCGTGCGTGAACTTCGGCCAATAACCGGTCAAAGTCCTCCATCGTTCCGAACTCTCCCATAATGTCTTGGTAATCGCTGATGTCGTAGCCATTGTCGTCATTTGGCGATTTGTACATCGGACATAACCAAATTACATCAATGCCCAAGTCTTTCAAATAATCCAGTTTACTGGTGACGCCATTGACGTCACCAATGCCATCGCCATTTGAATCCATGAAACTACGCGGATAGACTTGATATGCGACTGCTTCTTTCCACCATTTTCTCTTCATAACTGATCCCTCACAAAGACTTTGGCCTAATCACTTCCAATCAACCGGCTTCAGCCCTAGATTCTGTGTGAATATACCCATATGTCTGTTCTATATAATAGTTTATTTCCATCGTCCAGCAACAATTCTAATAAAAAAACAAATATCAGTTGACAGTGTAGCAGAATTCGACCGGAACACCAAGACATTTTACTACTATTTCTTTGTGAGCAAATTCAATTGTGAAGAAACACCTCTTTCTACTTTTAGTATGCTATTATATTACCTTATTTACGCATTAAAAACCTAATATTGAAACTATTCTTAAATATTTTAAAAATAGTGTAATGAATACGTTTACAATGCTTTTATATGGATTTTTTCCCTTATTTAAACATGGTAAATTATTGATTTACAGAGATTTTTTACGTCCTTCTCAAGACCTACATAATGAAACCACCTATTGATTTCGCCATTTTTGAAGCCACGAAATTTTCATCTTTCCTCTTTCATTCACCTATATTTCTATCGTCATCTCAGAATTAGAAAAAGCCGCATGGCATGATGCGACTTTTTTCGGTAGGGGCACTCATTTCGCCCAGTTATGCAAATAGAAATACGCCATGATAAGCACAACTGCAATGGCAGCTAAGACGAGCATAGGCACGAACCCAAAAGTCGCTTCCATGTGACCCCCACCTCCTTTACCTTTATCATAACCCCATCTGTCAAAAATGAAAAACAATTTATCTGACTATTTAAACAATTGGGTGAGGACCATTTTTTATCCGGTTCATCACTTTTCTCATAAAACAAAACAGCCTTGTCGACTGAGTTCGACAAGGCTGTTTTGAGTGAATGAGTTTAAGATGTTTGTTCTGAAGTTTTCGGCATGGCTTGATACGACGGTTGCGGGTCTTTTTTGTAATTATTGTCGCGCCGGAAATTGCCCATTACTTCCATCGTCTCGGTGATGCTGACGAAAGCATGCGGATCGATTTCCTTGATGAGCGGACGCACATGCGCAAGTTCGTAACGCGTGATGACCGTATAAAGTACTTTGACTTTATTGCCCGAATAAGCACCTTCGCCGTCGGTCACTGTAATGCCGCGGTAAAGGCTTGACAACATTTTTTTCTTCACGGCGTCGCCTTGAGTCGTCACAACCATCAGGCTAAGCTTAATGTGACGTGTGTGGATGCGGTCAACGACCAGGCCTGTAATGTAGATCGAAGCCATCGTGTACATGGCGAGCTCCCATGAAAAGATAAAGCCCGATACAAATACAACAAGACTGTTCAGACCGAATACCATAAAGCCGAGCGGAATGTCGCGCTTCATCGTCAATAAGAGCCCGACAACGTCAAAGCCGCCTGTTGACCCGTAAAAGCGGATGATGAAGCCGACGCCGACACCGACGAGTACTCCGCCGAAAACCGAAGACAATAACGCATCTTCCGTCAATTTCATAACCGGGATGTACAGCATCGTTACGGAAGTAACCGCTACTGAGTAGACGCTGTTAAGGATGAACATTTTTCCGAGCTTCATCCAACCGATCACCAGAATCGGGATGTTCAGCAAGAGCAGCCAAATACCTGCGTTGATCGGTGTCATCAAACTGAAAATCATCGCGACCCCTGTGATGCCGCCTGATAAAATTTCGTGAGGCAATAAAAACATATTGAATGCTAATCCAAGCAATACCGATCCTGCAAAAATGATCAGTGCGCTATAAAGTTTATCCATTTAAATTCTCCGTTCTCTTATAAACTCATTGCCAGAAAAAAACCAACAAAAAAAGGCCGCGCGTTTTCCGCTCTGCCCTTTTAGCTGTGGCACAATGTATCAAATTATAGGGATGCTAATGATGGAATGCAAGCTTTTTTGACTATGCCTTCGGGAGTCAGTTGGCTCAATGTAAGGATAAATTGAAGGGAAGCGGCCATTCCAGATTTTTATGCTTTACACATTTCATCATAACTACTAGGTCGACATCATAAGTATGCATCTTAAATTCAAGTAAAACGAAAGAACCGGTATTCGAATATACGATGTACATGCATACCCAAAAGAACAATAAAGTGCGA
>JBFIXY010000248.1:0-3270 GCA_041605655.1 Planococcus sp. (in: firmicutes)
GTGAAAATCCACCTTGCGCGACCAAAGAAGCATCGATGTTCACTTCGCTCATGTCATTCACGATGACGGCGACTTTCAATCCTTTGCGATTATGTAAAATATTGTTGAGCAACGTCGTTTTTCCTGCGCCTAAATAGCCGCTTAAAACGGTCACTGGAATTCTGTGATCCATCGGTCTCTCTCCTTACAAAACTATAGAATAAATTCAAATCGTAATCATTACGTTTTATATGATAATGGGTTTTCTCGAAAACTGCAAGTCCATTTACTAATTTATTTATTATTCCTTTTCAACTACATTATCAAAGCATGAAAAAACATTGGAAACTTTCTTCCAATAAAAGAAACTGAATTATGTAAAAATAATCAATATTTTAATTGACAATAGGTACATAGATTCTTATAATATAAATAAATTGTTAATTTTTTTATTATTCTGCATTTTTAAACAAATTAAACGAAAAGGCTAACTTATTGAAAAATAAGGGCGCAAAACCACAGATCTAAAGATTGTGCACCAATCTACGATGGCTGGGTTACCGAATGGTTCAAGGACTATTCACACGTAATAGTCCTTTTTTTAATGGACACAACAAGAGAACCATATAGAAAAGTCACGCCTGAATGTATAAGGGAATAGCAAGACAGATTACTGAAGGAATTTATCTATCTTCAAAAAAGGAGGAAAAGGAATGAAAAAACTAGTATCGAATATACTAGTCGCCACCGTGTTATTAAGTGGATTTATGATTCCCGCAATTCCACTCAATGCTCAAGCCAAGGAATTTACTGAAGAAATACAAGATACCAGCCGCTACATAGTGGGAGTCCAAGCCGGTGCACATGGGGTAGAGCAAGCCATCAACGAGATTGGAGGAGAAATCGTTAATCATTGGTCCTTCATCAACACGTTCCTTGTCGACATCAATCCCCAAAAAGCCGAACTTTTAGCCTCTATTCTTGGCGTGGTATTCGTCAATTTGGAAGCAGAAGTGGAGGAAAACGGAATAAAAGAAAAAGTACTGGATTCTACCAGGATAGTCAATGCTTATAATTCTGCAGTGGCGGCTGATAAAGTCTGGGAAAAAGGAATTACCGGGAATGGGGTTACTGTAGCTGTCGTCGATAGCGGTGTAACTGATAATGCTGGTTCTACAGATTTCAAAGGTAGAATCGTTCAAAATGTAAAATTTTCGACAGCAGGCAATATGGCCGATTCGTTCGGACATGGGACCCACGTTTCGAGCATCCTTGGGGGAGATGGGAACCAAAGTAATGGCAAATACCCTGGCATCGCTCCTGGAGTTAATATTGTCAACGTCAAAGTCAGCGACGACGAAGGAAAAACCGGTGAACGGAATCTAGTTGACGGTTTGCAATGGATTTATAACAATCACAAAAAACTCAATATTCGCGTGGTTAATATATCCAACCAGATTTCCACTCAACAACATTATAAAGAAAGCGCAACTAATGCGGCAGTTGAACTTTTGTGGAAATCTGGAATTGTAGTGGTCGTATCGGCAGGAAACCAAGGATCTGACCCTTGTTCAACTTGTTATGCACCTGGAAATGATCCCTTCGTTATCACTGTTGGAGCCATTGATGATAAAGGTACGAAAGACATAGAAGACGATTCCTTAAAAAGCTGGTCAAGCAATGGCCTCACTTCCGAAGGATTCAATAAGCCGGAAGTTGTCGCTCCAGGATCTAAAATGATCGCTTATATGCCAAAAGGTGAGCTGCGAAAAATAAAACCCGAGAACATCGTTGATGACAATTACTTTAAAATGGGCGGCACATCCATGTCGACACCTGTGGTGAGCGGAGTCGTAGCATTGATGCTTGAAATCAATCCGAAACTGACACCAGATCAGGTGAAGTGGGTTCTGAAAAACACAAGCCGCACATACACACAACAACCTGCTAACAGCGCCGGCATTGTGACAGCAGATGCTGCAACTTTCTATAATCCCAAAAACATCCCATCCGATGTTAAACAGAAGTTCGAATGGTCTCCTTTAATCGAATCGATCACGAACATTGAAAATTACGATTCAACTTCCTGGTCCAATATCGGGTGGAGAAACATTTCCTGGTCTAATATTGGATGGAGAAATAATTTCGACTGAAGTTCAGTAGCCTAATGGATAGACTTGGCAGTGAGGTGAAATTAATGAAGAAAAACCATCCTAACCAGGCATTGTATTTTATCTGGACATGCAACATAATTGCAATCACCATTTTCTTGTATAGCTGGAAATTCGTTAGCCTCTCTTGGTCCGATCTGTATTCTCCTACTTTTCTGATATGGCTCACATTAGTCGTCGCTGCAAGGCATGGTGGATTATTCGATTTTGTGGAGTCCAAGATTTATGCCGGTATTGGCTGTGTTATCGAGTTTGCTGCTCTTATCATACTGCCGTTTCCTTTGTTTGCCTTAAGTCTTGTGCTTTCGGCCGCTGTCAATATCGCAGACCGTTTCCGGAAGAAACATCCTGAACCTTTTACAGGACCTGATTTCAATGCTTCTTCGACCTTGATTGCAGGTTCAATCAGCTACTCCATTTTCTGGGGAATTATCGAGTCCATGCCAGGGTCAGAAATTTTCTTCACCATCGCGCTTTTATTGAATACCGCCGTGTTCGGTATATTACGGATTTTCTTGATCAACACGCTGATCAGCTTAGACGAAGGAATCGCTTGGAGAACGGGGCCTGTAATAAAAGCCGATACGGTTTTAACTGAAGGCATCTTACTGATTACAGGCGCCGTGTTGGCTATCACTTACCTCTTCAACCCATACTTAATCTTGTTTTTGATTGTGCCAGCTGTATTATTGCAGGACTTGCTGCAAAAAGCCAATAAAGCAGAATTGATTTACATCGATGAAAAGACAGGCATCCACAATTACCGTTATTTTGATGAAAAGATTAACGAGATGTATACAGCCAGTCAAAAGAACGGAACATCGTTGTCGTTGGTTTTCGGGGACATCGATTTTCTGCGGGACGTAAATAATAATTTCGGGCATTCTACAGGAGATGATGCGATTATTGCAGTAGGGCAAGCTTTCAAGCAAAGTCTGCAGGCGAATTTTACAGCTGCACGATTTGGCGGTGAAGAATTCGTAATGATCATGCCTGAAACGAGCAAAAAGGCAGCTCTAGCTCATGCAGATGCGCTTCGAGAAAAAGTGAAAACACTCGATGTTCGAGGAGAAAAGAACGAAGAAGTCGCTTTAACGATCAGCTTGGGCATTTCCACTTA
>JBFIXY010000249.1:0-3265 GCA_041605655.1 Planococcus sp. (in: firmicutes)
CAAGTCTTCAAGTGAATTAACATCTTCCATATATTCAGGAACTACCCAACCAGTGTTTGCTTCAGGATAGCTTACAGATGTACTTTCGATTTTACCTTCAAATTTGTCCAAGTAGTTCTGGTGCATCGGAACCCAAGCATCCATGAATACATCAACGTCTCCGCGTGAAAGACCCATGTAGACACTTCCAGCGTCGGCTTCTGTTTCTTTCACTTCATAGCCCATGTCTTTCAAGATCAAGCCAGCAATTTTTGTCGGAGGGACTGTACTCGTCCAAGGTGTTACCCCAAATGTAATGGTTTTCTGAGATGCGTCCGCTGTACCTTCTTCTGTTTCTGAAGTTTCTGACGAACAAGCTGCTGCAAATAAGGCTAATAAAAGAATCGTAGCTGTTAATAATAATTTTTTCATAATGATTTTCCTCTTTTCATTTTTTTAAAGTTTTTGTGCGAATCCTTGCGTGATACGGTCCATAATAATAGCGAGGACGACGATTCCTAAGCCGCCAGTCAAGCCCAGACCGACATTTACCGTTGAAATTCCTTGCAAGACAACCGACCCTAGACCAGGAGCGCCAATCATCGAAGCGATAACTGCCATCGATAAAGCCAACATCATTGTTTGGTTGATGCCCGCCATGATGGAAGGCGTTGCCAGCGGAAGTTGCACTTTAGAAAGCAATTGCCATTTCGTCGAACCGAATGCTCTTGAAGCTTCGACGACGTCCGCCGGTACTTGCTGGATGCCCAGCGTCGTCATCCGGACTGCCGGAGGCGTCGCAAAGACGAATGTTGCAATGACTGCCGGTACGTTTCCAAGACCGAATAGTAAAATTGCTGGGATCAAATAAACAAAACTCGGCAATGTTTGCATGAAATCCAATAACGGCCGAACAATGTTCGCGATCGTTTTATTCGTTGCAGCAAGAATACCGAACGGTACGCCGATAATGACCGATATAAAGGTGGAGACCATGACGATTGCCACTGTCTGCATGGCCGATTCCCATAAACCGACCGAACCAAGGTAAAGACTGCCCAGAAGCGCAAACAATGCGACACCTTTTCCGGCAATTTTCCAAGCCAGCACCAACAACAAAACAGTCAGTAATTCTGGGGGAATGGCAATCAAAAAGCTTGTCATGGCATCTACAAACGTGCGCAAGCCATTGCTGATGGCTCCGAAAAATTCTCCAGTGACCGGCAGGAGCCAGCCGTCTACGAAATCATTTGCCCATTGTTCGAGCGGAAGGTTGAAATAATTCATACAGGCACCACCTCATCTTTCCCCAGCACCAGTCCTGAGAGAATGGAAACGCGTGAAACGATTCCCAGAAGTTTATCATTTTCAATAACCGCCAATGGGTATTTGGCTTCCACGGCAATCCCGAAAAGGTCGTTCAGCGGAGTATCCGGTGAAATGCGTTGGATGTCTTTAATCAACCGCTCCCCGATCGGCGCGCTTTCTTTATAAGCTTTGATCGCTGCATCAATTGTCAGCAGTCCCTGTAGGACATTGAATTTATCGACAACAAAAATACTCGATACGCCCGCGTCTTCCATTTTCCGAACTGCTGCAAGCGCCCCGCTCTTGTCTGCAATATGGACAATCGGTTTTTTCATAACGTGGGACGCCATCAAAATTTTGGAGCGGTCAACATCTTTAACAAAATTGGAAACATACTCGTTCGCGGGATTCTCCAATATTTCATCTGCTGTGCCGATCTGCACGATTTCACCATTCTTCATGATGGCAATGCGGTCGCCCAGTTTAAGCGCTTCATCCAAATCATGCGTGATGAACAAAATCGTTTTGCCCAGTTTGTTTTGCAGGTTCAATAATTCATCTTGCATTTCTTTACGGATTAGCGGATCAAGTGCACTGAACGCTTCATCCATTAATAGAATATCCGAATCGTTCGCCAAGGCTCGTGCCAGTCCGACGCGTTGCTGCATACCGCCGCTCAATTCTTTCGGATAACTATTTTCATAGCCTTGCAATCCGACGTCTTCAATCGATTTTTGGGCACGCTTATTGCGTTCTTCTTTTTTAACACCTTGAATTTCCAAACCGTACCCTACATTTTCCAATACCGTTCGGTGCGGGAATAACCCGAACTGCTGGAACACCATGCCGAGCTTTTCACGTCTTGCTTTGATCAGCTCATTTTTGTCCATCTTCGTAATATCTTCACCATCGATCAACACTTCGCCATCAGTCGGTTCGATCAATCGATTGATCAAGCGGATCAACGTCGATTTACCGCTTCCCGATAGCCCCATGATGACAAAAAATTCACCTGGTTCAACAGAAAATGATGCTTGGTTGACGCCGACTGTCATACCGGTCTTCGCCAAGATATCCTCTTTCTGCTCTCCACTTTTTAAACGTTTCAGTCCTTGTTGGGGATTTGAACCAAAGATTTTTGTTAAGTTATTCACTTCAATCTTTTTCATCCATATTCTCCTCTATTCTTCTGGTCCGGTATTAGCGCCGGATTCCGATCGTTCGGCCGGCTTGTTTAGGCAAGCTCAGCTTTTTGTGTTCGTCTTGTATCTTTTCTACGGCTTCGGCGACAGGCTGCGGGAACGGTCCCGGTCTGCCTAGTTCCGCATTCATGCCCATCAACATCTGTTCACTTGTCGCCACCAGTTCCCCTGCTGCGTTTTTCATTTCGAAAAAGACGTGTAGGCGTTTGGCATCACTGTCCAGCAATTGCGGCAAGATCGTCAGCGTTTCACCTTTATGAGCTTCTTTTAAGTAACATAGATGTGTTTCCAGTGTAAAAAATGTGTAATTGTATTCTTTTCGCGCTGCTGCATCCAATCCGATCACTTCGATAAAACGATCGGTTGCCAAACTGAAAACTTTGGCATATGCTGCATCATTCATATGGCCGTTGTAATCGACCCAGTCCAATTCGACTGAAACTTGGTAGTTCACTTTTAAATCCCCCTTTTGAAACTTCAATTCTTCACAGAGGTTTTAACGGTTTTCGATTCTGGCCAATAAGATTCTACTAAATCCAGCAATTCCACTAAAAATTCATTGCGCTTATTTTCAAGTTCCTCAATGCTTGCATCGCCAGCATGGCTTTCGCAACCGTTAATGACTTTTTCCTTTAAGTCGTCGGTCAGTTCAGGGGCCACCAATTTGGTCCACGGAAGTTTTAACGCCGGACCAAATTGATCAAGCATGTGGCGCATGCCCTTTTCTCCGCCTGCCAAATGGAATGTCATGAACGGCCCCATTTGTGCCCAGCGCA
>JBFIXY010000250.1:0-3259 GCA_041605655.1 Planococcus sp. (in: firmicutes)
TGGCGGCGCATCACTATTGCTGTACCAGCGCAATGCCGGATTGATAATGACTTCATCGCCTTCCGCAAAATCCGTTACTCCTTCTCCCACCGACTCAATAACACCCGCACCATCAGATCCGATGATCAATGCTTCGGGGTTGTCGCCATAACGTTTTAGAAGACCCAAGTCCCGGCGGTTGATGCCTGCTGTTTTCAAACGCACGACTACCTCGCCGTTCTTCGCTGTCGGCTCTTGCATGTCTTTCACTTTAAATTGCCCTGCTTCCATTACAAATGCCTTCACTTCGGTCACCCTTTCCTGAATTGTTCACTGAACAGTTCCAATTGCTCCATGCTGATAATATCCTTTGAAAACAATGGGATAAAAATCAATTCTTGCTTCTGGAATGTTTCTTTAATCAGCTCCAGATACTTTTGTTCATGTATTTTCCGTTCTCTCAAAAATTCGCCGTCGGCCTCTTTTGGCAGCACTTTGTTGATGATCAGCGTCTTTACGTGCAATTGATAGTTATGCAATAACTCCAACGCTTTTGTCGTTTCCAAAATTGGCAAACGTTCTGGGTTCAGTACAAAGATAAAACCGGTCTCGTTTTCATTCAATAGGATGTCGCGCGCTTTTGAAAAGCGCTCTTGGCGTTCACGCAACACTTCATATATCGGGTCTTCCCGCGGCTGTCCATCATTTAGCAGTGCGGTGTAGTTTGCATTGGTCTTCCGTCTTTTTTCAAGCAGCCCTTCAATCCAGACGCCCATCAACTCCGGCAGCGTCAGCAACCGAATCGTATGTCCGGTAGGCGCCGTATCAAAAACCAGCTTATCGTAGTGTTGACGCTCTTCCAAGATGATATGAATCAGTTTGTCGAACAGCGCTGCTTCATCTGCGCCAGGTGACGCTTTTGCCGTATCGAGCTGGCGATTCACTTCCTCCATCATGCTGGTGTGCACCGTTCCTTTAATATTGGCTTTCACGCCCTTGATGTAATTTTCCGTTTCAATCTCCGGATCAATTTCAAGAGCGTACAAATTATCCGCTATTTCGATGGTCTTTCCGCCAATTTCGCGATTAAAGATATCCCCGACATTATGAGCGGGATCTGTCGAAATCAATAAGGTTTTATGGCCTTCTTTGGCGGATTGCCACGCAATCGCGGCTGCGGAAGTCGATTTCCCGACTCCTCCTTTACCACCAACAAAGATGATGCTTTTCGTTAAGACGTCCATTCCTTCTCCCCACTTTCTTAAGGCTCAACAGCAGCGGATGCCGCTTAAAGGAGACTTTTCCATTCCCATCCGCAAATGCCAATCGTGAAATTCTTCGATCATATACGGATATAATTCAAGCGTGTAATAATAGACTGGATTTGGAATACCGAGCATTTCCGAATACAGCATCAACAAGAACATATCATCTTCAGCACGCAACTCGCGTGCAATTTCTGTGCGGTGCGGCAACTCCAATACTTCCTCGTAATAAGCAATCAGTTTTTTCAGCTTATCCAGCATGTCCGCACACCTCCATCTTTATGTATAAAGAGAAGGGATCACAACGTGCATGATCCCTTCTGGCAGTCAAACTTCTCTATTCAATCTCTTCGAATCCAGGATCTTTCTTGCTAAGCAACGCTTGTGCCGCTGTCAAAATGATCCACAGTGTAAAGACGAAAATAATAGCACCGAAAATGAACAACAACGTATTTGGCGTTTTCGCGTACCAAGCCCATTGCAGGAATACCTGCTGGAACATCGCCCACAGCGTCATGAACATGAGGAAAATCATTGGAATGATCGTAATCATGTAATTTCGACCAAGTTTTTTCAGCCAAATCGAGATCAATAAAAGACTGATGCCGGCTAACAGCTGATTCGATGTACCGAATAATGGCCATAATAAGTATCCACCTGAACCGAAACCGTTCGGTCCTTCAGGGATCAACACTAGTGCCGCACTCGACACGACAGCGATAGACGTCGCCACGTGTTTTTTCTCCAATGAAGCAATATTGTACTCCACGCCCAATTCCGAGATGATGTAGCGCATCAAACGGACAGATGTATCAAGCGTTGTCGCAGCAAACGACACAACAATAATCGATACGATCGTCGCAGCGATATCTCCCGGGATCAATAACCCTTCTGCCAATTTCGACGCACCTTGGATAAACGACCCAAGACCCGCTCCACTCGAAGCTTGGAAGCTGCTGTATGTCGCAAAGAACGCTTCGCGGTTCGGGAAGAATGTAACAACAGCAATGATTGAAATCAATGCCAGAACCCCTTCACCTACAGCACCTAAATAACCAACAAAACGAGCATCGGTTTCTTTATCCAATTGTTTGGAAGAAGTTCCGGATGACACAAGTCCGTGGAAGCCAGAAATCGCCCCGCAGGCAATCGTGATAAATAACAGTGGAAACCATGAAACATCTGCGTCCGGATTCGAAATCGGCGCTGTAATTTCCGGGTTTGTAAACAACAGCCCAAGATACAAAATAGCCAATCCGACGATCAATTGATGCGAGTTGATGAAGTCACGCGGCTGCAGTAATTTCCATACCGGCAAGGTCGAAGCGATATACACGTAAATCATCAAAACGACAATCCAGATGAAGAAGGCAGTCGAAATCGCGCCAAGGCCGAATAATCCTGCACCTTCTTCGCCACCCATATAACGGACCAAATCGATTTGAAGAAACTCGACCTGACTCGCAATAACTGCTGTAAAGTACATGACGCCCAACGCCACAACTGATGGCAATAGCATTTTCTTGTTTTTCTTATATACCGCGTGCCCAATCCATACTGCTAATGGAATCTGGATGAATACCGGCAATACACTCGATGGGAATGAAATGAATAATTTCGCGATTACCCACGCAAATACAGCGTTAACCATCAACACAAGAATTAGAATAATGAATAGGAATAATACTTTTCCGCGTTGGCCGATCAAGCGATGCGCCAACGTCCCAACCGATTGTCCTTTATTCCGAACAGACAGCACCAAAGTTCCAAAATCGTGGACGCCTGCTGCAAAAACAGTCCCTAACACAACCCATAGAACCGCAGGCAGCCATCCCCAATAAACAGCGATAGCTGGGCCAAGAATCGGGGCCGCTCCTGCTACAGAAGTAAAATGATGGCCCCATAAAACGAATTTATTTGTCGGGACGAAATCCACCCCGTCTTTGTATTTATGCGCTGGCGTCACATAATTGGGATCGAGTCTAAAAATTCTTTCCGCTATAAATTTCGAATAA
>JBFIXY010000251.1:0-3257 GCA_041605655.1 Planococcus sp. (in: firmicutes)
AAAGCGGTATTGTTCAAGGAATTTGCAGGTGTTGATGCATTTCCCATTTGTTTGGACACGACAGACGCGGAAACGATTATCCGGACCATCAAGTTATTGGAACCGGGATTCGGTGGCGTCAATTTGGAAGATATATCTGCACCCACATGTTTTATTGTGGAGCAGCGGTTAAAAGAAGAGATGGGCATTCCGGTTTTTCATGATGACCAGCACGGAACCGCGATTGTTACGCTTGCGGGCTTGATCAATTCCTTGAAACTTGTAGGAAAAAATGTCGATCAAGTCAAAGTGGTTGTCAACGGGGCCGGAGCAGCAGGGATCGCAGTTGTGAAACTTCTGAGCAAGTACGGTTTTAGTAAGTTGATCATGTGTGATACAAAAGGAGCTGTTTACAAAGGACGCACCTACGGGATGAACCCCTTCAAGGAAGAAGTAGCTGAAATGACGAATTATGATCGTGCGGAAGGGTCGCTCAATGATGTGATTAAAGGAGCGGATGTTTTTATCGGTGTATCAGCTGAAGGTGCATTAAGTGAAGAGATGGTGGCATCAATGAATGCAGAACCGATTGTCTTCGCAATGGCAAACCCGAATCCTGAAATTCTGCCGCACGAGGCAAAACGTGCGGGAGCGCGTATCGTGGGCACAGGGCGTTCCGATTTCCCGAACCAAGTCAATAACGTTTTAGCGTTTCCTGGAATATTCCGTGGGGCGTTGGATGTCCGCGCAACTGAAATCAACGATGCAATGAAAATTGCAGCTGTAGAAGCGATTGCTGGGCTGTTGGACTTTCATGAACTTCATGACGATTATGTCATACCAGCACCGTTTGACTTACGGGTTGCACCGGCTGTAGCAGCCGCCGTGGCACGAGCGGCAATTGAAACGGGTGTTGCGAAGCAGCCGGGCATGGTGAATGTTTCAGCCGTACCGGAAGCTGTTTTAGGCAAAACAAGATAACTTATAGAAGAAAGCCGTCCATTCGTATTCGGAATGGACGGCTTTCTTCTATTATTGGAGTACATTTACTTCACAAGATCTGCAGTTTTGGATGCGCTGCGGACTTTTTGCAAAGCCTGCTCGAGGTCTTCAAGTAAGTCATCACGGTTTTCAAGTCCGACCGACAAGCGCAAGACGCCGTCAGTGATGCCGCGCTTTTCACGGTATTCTTTTGGCATAGAAGCATGGGACATGGTGGCAGGATAAGACAAAATCGTTTCAACTGCTCCTAAGCTTACGGCAAACACTGGAATTTTGAGGCTTTCTACGAAAACTTTGGCAGCTTGTTTGTCTGTTAGTCTTAAAGACACTACAGCACCGGCATCACGTGCTTGGCGCTCGTGGATAGGGTTGCCTGGATGGAAAGAGAATCCCGGGTAATAGACTTCTTCCACAGCAGGATGGCTCTGTAGAAATTCCGCAATGACTCTGGCCGAAGCGGAGGATTGCTTTAAGCGTGCGCCCAAAGTTTTGATGCCTTGGATCAACGTATAAGAATCGTGTGCCCCGAGGACTGCGCCGAATGTGTTTTGGATGAACCCGAGACGATCTCCTAATTGAGCGTCCTTTACAACTGCAAGCCCTGCGATGATATCGCTATGACCTGATAGAAATTTCGTAGCGCTGTGCAAAACGACATCGGCCCCTAATGCCAGAGGGTTTTGATATAGCGGGGTCATGAACGTATTGTCGACAAATGTCAGGCAGCCATTGGCTTTCGCTAGTTTTGCAGCTATTTCAATATCAGTGATATTCATGACCGGGTTGGAAGGGGTTTCGATATAAACAACTTTTGTATTGGGTTGAATAGCGGCAGCCATTTCACTGAGATCCGTCATGTCGACAAAGCTATAGGAAATATTAAAATTGGTGAGCACTTCTGTGACGAAGCGATACGTACCGCCATAAACATCTTCTGACACCAGAACGTGGTCACCAGCCTTCAAAAGCATGAATGCAGAGGAAATGGCAGCCATACCAGAAGCGAATGCGAAACCACGTGTGCCGCCTTCTAATTTAGCAATCGTTTCTTCAAGCTTCAGACGTGTAGGGTTACCGGAGCGGCTATAATCGAACGGCCCGAATTCGTCAAAACTAGGCTGGTGGTAAGTGGATGATAAATGAATCGGAACATTTACAGCTCCAGTTTGCGGGTCGACTCCAGCGGCGTGGATAAATTGAGTTTCCAAATGTGTCATAGATGAAGGACCTCCTTATCAAGTTTTGAAAATGCTTGTGCTAAGTCAGCTGTCAAGTCTTCCAATTCTTCAATGCCGACTGAGAATCGGAGCAAGCAATCACAAATTCCACGGCGGGTACGTTCTTCTCGTGGAATATCGGCATGTGTCTGTGTAGCAGGATAGGTGATAAAGCTTTCCACCCCACCCAAGCTTTCAGCAAAAGTGATCAATTTCAAGTTTTCTAAAAAGGGAGCAACTTGTGACGCCTCTAACAAACGAAAAGACAACATGCCACCTTTTCCGGGATACAAAACATCTGTAACAGAAGGGTGATTGGCTAAGAATTCGGCCGCTTCCCGTGCATTTTTTTCATGCTGCTTCATGCGCAATGGGAGTGTCTTCAGACCGCGGATTAACAACCAGGAATCAAATGGCGACAATACCGCGCCGGCTGAGTTATGCAACACGGCTAATTTCTCACAAAGTGCTTGGCCTTTGGCTGCAACTAGACCGCCAAGTACATCGTTATGTCCACCGATATACTTGGTTGCGCTATGTACGACAATATCTGCACCCAATAAGATAGGTTGTTGAAGGTAGGGGGTCAAAAACGTATTGTCGGCAATAAGTAGAAGTCCGTGTTTTTTCGCGAGCTTCCCGTAAGCAGCGAGATCAATTTCCTGCATCAACGGATTGGTCGGTGTTTCAATGAAAAATGCTTTTGTATTCTCTGTAATGGATTGTTCAATCTGGCTGATGTTATTGAAATCCGCATAGACGGTTCGGATATTGTAAAAATTAGCATAATGCTCAAGGAGCCGGTATGTGCCGCCGTAAACATCTTCAGGCACGAGCAATTCATTGCCTGGACGGAACAGCGATAACGTCAATTGGATTGCTGCCATTCCTGAACTGCAAGCAAACCCAGCATCTGCCTGTTCAAGAGCGGCAATGCCTTCTTCTAAAACAGACCGCGTCGGGTTTTTCGTACGTGTATAATCATAGCCTGTCGATTTGCCAAGTCCCTCGTGTTCATAAGCGGTCGATAAATAGATGGGGGTGCTAACAGCGCCAGTT
>JBFIXY010000252.1:0-3229 GCA_041605655.1 Planococcus sp. (in: firmicutes)
ACTTCGCCGCCAATTACATCCAATACCGCATCTATTTCATGGACGCTGGTGTGAAAATTCTCTTTTTGATAATCGATGAATACGTCCGCTCCTAATGCAGTCAGAAATTCTCTATTGCGCCCGCTGCCAGTCGTAATGACTATTGCGCCTTTAAGTTTAGCCAATTGAACTGCAAAGCTGCCAATCCCTCCAGCCCCACCATGTATCAGCACCGTTTCGTTCGGTTGCAAATCTACTTTGTCAAACAGCATTTGCCATGCCGTCATCCCAGCAAGCGGTATAGCCGCGGCCTCCTCAAATGATACATTGTCCGGCTTGTTTACCAATTGCGCTTCATCAATCGCAATCAATTCTGCAAAAGCCCCCGGTTTCTTTAAATCTGCCCTCGCTAACACTTTGTCTCCAACATCAAAGTCAGTCACATGCGCTCCCACTCGTTTTATAACTCCTGAAACGTCCCAGCCAAATACAATCGGCATGTCAAAAGGTAGTACGTCTCGCATGTAGCCCGCTCTGATTTTCCAATCAATCGGATTTACTGCAACTGAATGGACTTCGATCAAAACTTCTTTCTGATCTATTTCCGGCTCTGGTAACTCTGCCCATTTGAATTGTTCGATATCGCCATATGCTTCGATGATAATCGCTTTCATATCGGACTCGCCCCTTTTCTGTTGATCGTCATGTCTTCATCGATAACGGATATTGTTATTAATACGACATTGAAGATTTACTTCCTTTATTATTCGGACTTTTGATGTTAATTGAGTAGTTGACAGAACTGAATATTGAGCGTAATTTTAACCTTATCCGAATCTGACGTTTTACTCATTTCACATTTTTCACCTATTTGCTTCATATTGAAGGAAGTGTTTGTTGTGTTTGTTTTTGTCAAAAAGAAATTGAAAATTTCCCCACCGTTATTGATATCCGGCAGTTTTTTTCTACTTATTCTGATTGGTGCACTCCTACTGAAGTTGCCTTTTGCTACAACGGAACCAATCTCTTGGACAGATGCAATTTTTTTAGCAACGTCCGCTACGACAGTAACCGGGTTAAGTGTTTTTGATCCAGAGACCATTTTGACCTCATTTGGAGAAGCAGTCCTACTCGTATTGATTCAATTTGGCGGCATCGGTCTGATGACCTTTGCAGTTGCAATCCTTATTATGTTCCGCAAAAAAATCAGCTTTCAAAACCGATTATACTTGCGGGAAGCCTTTTCGCAAAATACGGTAGGCGGCATTATCAAACTGGCAAAGTCCATTATCATTTTTGCTTTTATCGTGGAGGCGTTCGGCATTGTTTTCCTCTCCCTCTATTGGCTGCCTGAGTACGGGTTTGCAAAAGCATTGCATTTGAGCATATTCCATGTCATTTCCGCCTTTAACAATGCGGGTTTTTCTTTGTTTCCTGACAATTTAATCGGCGTTCAAGATGAACCGTTCGTATTGTTTCTTTTATCCAGTTTGTTTATTGTCGGGGGCATTGGCTTCACAGTCGTTCTCGATTTGTACCAGCACAAGTCATTTCGGCGTTGGGCTCTCCACACCAAGTTAATGGTGACAGGCACCTTGATACTTAACTTCGTTGCCACAATTATGGTTTTTGTCCTTGAATACAACAATAAAGCTACACTTGGAGCCATGACCTTTAGCCATAAAATTTCAGCTGCCTATTTTACTGCTGTCACTCCTCGCACAGCAGGATTTAATATAGTCGATTATAGTGGGATGGAAGATCCGACCCTACTGTTGACGATGATTTTAATGTTTATCGGTGGAGGCAGTGCTTCAACAGCGTCCGGCATCAAGCTTACGACTTTTATCATCGTCGTTCTTTCTACGTTGGCATTTCTTCGTTCTGAAAGGGAACCAGAGATTTTTGGGCGTTCGATCCGTATTGAAATTACAATACGCTCGCTGGCAATTGTAACGATCAGCATCCTGACTGTATGGATTTTCATCTTCTTATTGACGATTACTGAATCATTGCCGTTCTTGCCTCTGGCGTTCGAAGTTGTTTCAGCTTTTGGCACTGTCGGCTTATCAATGGGCATTACAAATCAGCTAAGCAGTATTGGTGAATTGATTTTGAGTGCATTGATGTTTATTGGCAGAATCGGTCCTTTGACTTTGTTTTTCTTATTTCTAAAACCAAGAAAAGAGAATTATAGATACCCTTATGACCAAGTTTTTACGGGTTAAAAAAATCCTTGCAACTAGCTGCAAGGATTTTTTAACTTCATTATCTTCTTCATTAAAGTCATGTCCATCACTATTTGATTGAGTTCCGCTCCCCTATTAACCAGACCGGGTTCTCAAGTATGGGATCACTTTAACCTCATTAAATAAAATTTAAGTGAAATTAAATATAATTCAGATCGTATTATTGAGTAAAAAAACCTCTTGTAGAGGTTCGAGCTTTCTAAATTTTTTCTACATCCAGTCTTTCAAATGTTTTTTGATCGGTAATGATATAGAGCCTGGCGTTTGATGGTATTGGTTCATCCAACCTTCTCACGATACTGAAGTCTGAGCCTTCCGCAATCAAATTCGCGCCATGTTCACGAAGAGCAACGAAAGCATCTCGATATGTTTTCCATGATGGCGATGACTTGATCTCCCAAATGTTCTCCCCATAAGTATGGTTTAACAACTCCATGAATAAGCGTGTTGAACCGTGGTTCAATAACGCTTTTGCCATCAAATGCGGGAACCCTTCGTTCGACAGCACGAACTCGTTCACACCGGCATGCATGAACAAATCGACGTGGTTTTGTTTAACGATTTCCGCTATTGTATAAATCTTGATGTCTTTTTCCACTGCGTATCGCTCGATTGACGATGCGATTAACAAGGTTTTCCCATCCATCAGAATGTCGCTATGATCCCCTGATGCAAATATGGAAACCGATCGTGCTTTTTCGATGCCCGCTTTTTTGAGGATTTTCTGATCAGTGGGGTCCCCTTGAACGTAATGGAAGCGATCGTGCTTAAACGGAGCTTCCTTAAGCGAGTCAAGGAGTACTACATCCGTTTTGATATCGCGGCTCAGCAAGATTTCTTCAATCGTTTTTTGGACACTTCTTGACCAGCCGATGATCAAAAAGTGGTCTTTCCCTGTGTAGTCCAATTTCCCTTCCATTTTAAGCCTCCCGTAATAAGTAAAGAAATCCACAACTTTTCCTAGAATAATCCCGATCAGTCCGATGCCGATCAAATATAAA
>JBFIXY010000253.1:0-3217 GCA_041605655.1 Planococcus sp. (in: firmicutes)
CGACGAAGCTAGCGCAGCGATGCAGGAGCAGCTCTTTTCACGCCGAGGAGGCTCAGCGCTTCGTCCGCGGAAAGCGCCCGCTTGGTGTGGAGGATCCCATCTAAATACAGAAATATGTTTAACTATTCTTTTTTCTACAAAAGCTGAAACTTCAGATCCTTCATCGGATCTGAAGTTTTTTTATATGCGGAAATAGATAAAATAGTATCTATCTGAGTGTAACATCAAGCTCCCTACGAATAACTTCATGGTAAAATTCCTCGTCATATCGCTTCAACACCCGTAACCCTCTCAATGTGTTCATCGTGCCGATTTTCGTGGTTTCCATTTGAAAATGCAGCCGGCCGGTGTAGGTGGTGCCTTTTGTCAGGTAGCCTCGTTCAAATTTCTTCTTCAACAGTGCCAACCCTTCTGCAAAGGATGACTCATAAGGGTAATCAACCGCAGCAAAATAACTCAATGCCCGCAATACATCGTATTTCCAGCGGGTAGGAAAGTGAAATTGAACAATAGAGGGCAAAATAATTTCGCCATTCGATTTTCTGCGCATGAGATTCCTCTCCAATAAATAAGCTTGTCCTCGTGGAGTTTGTTCTTGTGTTGCAGCAAGTAAGTTTGTGTAGCCGTGTTTTTCGTAATCTGCATACGCTTCAAGAACGGAAAGGGTTGTGTGAATAGAACTCTTATTGCTGGACCCATGAGTCGCTGCACAATTCCAGCCGCCATCCGATAGCTGTGACTGGAGTAAATAGTCAACCATGTCTTCAATAACAGGTGCTGAATAATTGCCGTAACTCAACATACTGACTAACATGGCCACGACACAGACATCGTCCTTCACAGACAGATCCGAATGCCACAGGCGGGAAACTAAAGTTGTTAAGCCTTGTTGGTAGATGGGGTGCTTTGGGTCAATCTCGAGAGAGGTGAGATCACGCATCGTATAAAAAGTCGAAATCCATTTAGGACCGTAAATTCCGTTTCCCCACGTTTTCGTTTCTTCGTCAAAACGAGCAAGAAATTCGCCTGTCCAGCCGTCAACCGTATAGCGACTTTCCCTTCCTAATAGATAAATCTCCGTCTGCCTTTTCACAGCTGGATCGCTGTCCAACAAAATCTCGAGTATGTTCATAACGTATACCTCCTGCGGAATTTGAAAGTTTGCAGTGTTGAGGTGCCCAGTATTCCAGTGATAGGTTATATTCGGGGAAGGATAAGAATATCCCTTTAAGATAAGCACTAAACTTGAGTACGCAAAACCAAACTTATTGACAAAAAAACAAGCTGTCGAGAATTTCTCAACAGCTTGTTTCACTTGGTCTATAAACCGGTTTTTTCTGTTTTTAACAAATCGCGAATTTCCATAAGCAATTCTTCTTTTTTATCCAATACCGGAATTTCTTCCTCAGCCGCCACATCTTCCTTGCGCTTCTTAGCTACAAAAAGACGGATGAACATGAAAATCGAGAACGCAATAATTGTGAAATCGATAATGGATTGCATAAATGCGCCGTAACGCAACTCAGCGCCATTAACAGTATAAGTCCAATCGGCCACACTAAATCCGCCTAGTAAAATGCCAACTAACGGCATGATGATGTCTGCTACAAGCGAAGTCACGATCTTCCCGAAAGCAGCCCCGATGACAACTGCTACGGCCAAATCCAACACATTGCCTTTCAACGCAAAATTCTTAAAATCTTCCAACATGGTAATCAACTCCTTTCTTCCATTTTTGCATTTTCCAAAGCAAGATTGCAAGTTGGTGTGGGTGATGCGGGATGAATTTGCTTATACAGTTCATTCATATAAAAAACATATATTGTAAATTACCATTTCAGAATATTCATTTAATGATATAATCAAACTATGCATAAAGGAGATGATCAACAATGGGAAAGAAAGTGTTTCCTGGCATCATCGGCGGATTTCTCGGTTTTGTAGTTGGCATTCTAGGTGGTGGATTTCTAGGGCTAGTTGTAGGAGGTACTTTTTTAGGCGGATTTGATATTTATGAAAATATCGGGTTGGAAGGTTTGAAGTGGCAGCGTATATAGGAGCGGCAATCGGAGCAATTGTTTTTTCAATACTGGGCGTCAAATGGGCATGGAAAATTGCGGATAAGAGGCGAAAAGCAGCGTAAGTGCATGAATAATCCCGACAATTAAAACTTCGATTCTTATGATTAAAGTAGAACTTTAAGAGGTGAGTGGGTGAAAACGTTAAATCAAGTAATCAAGGAGTACACACGTCTTGTGCAATCAGGAGAAATACAGACAGCATACAGAAAAATTCAAGCATTTATGCGAAAACTGAGAGCCGATTTTATTAATAAGTACCCCGAGAGCTATATTGGCAGCGTTTATCAAGGGAATATGGATCTCACATTTTTTTCGTTACATACCGAATTGCAAAAAGAAAAAAAGCTGAAAATATCCGTCGTTTATTTACACGAAAGGGGTAGCTTTGAAGTATGGCTTTCAGCTCGGAATAGGGACATAGCGAAGAATTATGATCCTGCTCTATTCACTGATATGACTGATGAAATTCGTGTATTCCATAATGCAGAAAATCAAGAAGCCATTATTGAAAGCACATTGACGTCAGAGCCTAATTTTGATGATCAAGATTTGCTTACGGAACGAATTCATCAAGGCGTGGATGTATTCGTGACCGCTGTATCGAGCCGCTTTTAACAAAGAAAAATAATGTTAAGCAAAGAAGTACTTATCAGAGGAGGAATTGGATTGAAATCGATGTATCGTTGGAGTAGTTTTGTATTTCTTTCAGTCGTTGCAGGTTTATTGTTGAGCAAAGGAATGGATTTAAGGTCAATCGGAACGATGGTAGATGGAGATGGAATAGGCGTTAGTTTTTTGTTTTTCGAAATCAATGACCGAGTCCCGGCTCATCGTATTCCCGTATATGCATATGGTTTTTTGATTGCAGGATTAATGACGGCGGCAGCTGCGCTGTCTGTCACGTTGAATACAAGAGCATGGAAGCGATGAAATAATCAACCAACCTAGTTGAAAAAATGAAAAGGTCTTATAAAGGCCTTTTTTTGTTTCTGAAAATACTTGACCCTAAAAAGTTATTTCGATGTCTCTTCCTTTGTAGTACACGTAACATTTCCAGAGAATTTAAGTGACTAAAAAATATTTCCCGGTAATTTACATTCTTTTACTCTTTCTTAACGCGCTATTAATACCTACAA